>DASWHT010000076.1:0-3558 GCA_036398075.1 Binatia bacterium
AATGACCGTATCACCGACACCGTTATCTCGCCCGACTGCGAAGAGCGGTTGGTGCGATACTACAGGGACCAAAGAACTGCGCAGACGAAAACAGCTTTGAACGCCGATGAATTTCTCGAAATCTATCTGCTCTCGGTGATCCAAAGGGACCTGAAGGTTGTCGGGCGATTCTATTATCTCGACATCGTCAAAGGAAAACCCGGCTATATGAAGTTCATCCCGCCCACCCTGCGCCGTTTAAAACGCAATCTCGCGCGTCTGCCACAGACGGAACAAATCATTCCGATCCTCGCCGAGCACTACGAGGAAATGCGATGAAGGCAATGGTCTTTGCCGCCGGCGCGGGCCAAAGGTTGCGTCCCATAACCGAGAAAACCCCCAAACCTCTGGTGCCCGTGGCCGGACGCCCCATGATCGAATACCCGCTGCTTTTGCTCCGGCACTACGGCATCGAAGAAATTATCATTAACCTGCATCACCTCGGCGGCCAGGTGGAGGCCTACCTGGGCGACGGTGCTGACCTCGGTTTGAAAATCCGCTACTCCCAGGAAGCCGAACTACTCGACACCGGCGGCGGGCTGTTGAAGGCCAAGCCTTTTCTCGAAGACGCAACTTTTATCGTCATCAATACGGATGTACTGGTCGATCTGCCGTTGGCTGAGGTCCTCGCTTTTCACCGGCGCAACGCAGCCGCCGCGACGCTCGTCCTGCGGCCCGACGCTCACGCGGATCGATACGGCTCCATGGACATCACCGCCGACGGACGCATCTGCCGGTTTCTTAAAACCAGGATGCCGGAGGCCCCGAGCACTCCGGTGCGCAAGCTGATGTTCACCGGGGTGCAGGTCCTGGAACCGAGGGTGTTCGACTATATGCCCGCTCCGGCCGAGACCGAGAAATTCAGCACCACAAGAGACGTCTATCCGAAGATGCTCCTGCAAAGCGATCGGCTATTTGGCTTTAGCTTCGACGGTTTCTGGCAAGACCTCGGAACCGTCGAACGCATTAAGGAAGCCGAAGATCGCCTGTCAGAGGGTCGAGTGAAGCTGCACTACCTCTGATTTCTTGATAACGAGTTCCGTGATTAATCGACATATGAGAACGCAGGGGCGAGTCTCGGAGGAATAGACTACATGTGCCGTTCAAGGTTCAAAGTTCAAGGTTCAAAGTTAGGCCTTGTGCTTATGCGGTTCATAAAAGTCCGGAATACGTTGAACCTTGAACTTTGAACCCCTTTCTCACTCTTTACACACCCCCTGATTTGCCACCCCTTTGCCTCTATGTTAGCTTCAACCGTCGCAAAAATTTCTATGGCTTCCCTGGCGCTCTATCTTCCAACGCTGATTTTTATGTCCCTGCTGGGCGGGTTTTTGCCGCTGATGAAAGCACTGTCGCAGAAAACCCTTGCATTGCTGCTCAGCTTCAGCGCGGGAGTTCTCCTCGGGGCGGTTTTTTTTCACATGATTCCCGAAGCCGGAAAATTTCTTTCAGACGGCCTCGGATGGGCCGTATTGGGAGGGTTCTTACTGATTTTCACTCTGGAGCGCTTCGTATTCGTGCACGCTTGCGAAGAGCGTGATTGCGACATTCACCAGATGGGCATCCCCGCTTTTTTGGGTATCTCGCTGCACAGTCTCCTGGACGGTGTCGCCCTCGGCGCGGGGCTCATTATTCCACAGTTGGGCCCGGTGGTTCTCCTGGCCGTGATCATTCACAAGATGCCGGACGGCATTTCAATTTCGTCAATCCTGTTGTCGGCGGGATGGAACCGGCGCACCGTGGGGCTGTTAAACCTGCTCTTTTCTCTGACGACTCCGGTTGGAGCGCTCATCGCATATTTTTCGCTGAGCGCCGTCGCCGCCGAATCCGTAGCGGTCGCCATCGGAATTTCGGCCGGGACGTTTCTCGCCATCGCCACCGCGGATATTCTGCCCCAGGTGCACCGCATTGAGGAACGCAATCCCATGACGCTGGTTTTTCTGCTTGGCGGATTGGCGATCAGTTGGGCCGGGAAGCTAGTCTTGGACTGAACAGTCATTGAAATTGACTCAGGCAGTTACCGGCGTGACATCAATCATGCATACATTCCTTGCCGCTTGCCGGCGCGAGAAGACTAGCTACACACCCGTGTGGCTCATGCGCCAGGCCGGCCGCTACATGGAAGAGTACCGCAAACTGCGCGCCCAGTATGGATTTCTAGAGCTCTGCAAAACGCCTGACCTGGCCGCCGAAATTACGGTCACTGCGGTCGAACGCCTCGGCGTCGACGCGGCGATTCTTTTCGCGGATATCCTGCTCATTTTGGAGCCCATGGGCGTCGATCTGGAGTATACGAAAGGGGACGGTCCCGTCATCCACAATCAGGTTAGCAGCAGGACCCACGTCGAACAGCTTATCGAATTCGACCCGCTAGAAGCGCTTCCGTTTGTTTACGAAGCCGCGCGCAAAAGTTGCGCCGCACTGAACGGGAAAGTGCCGCTCATCGGCTTTGCTGGAGCACCCTTTACCCTCGCCTCGTATCTCATCGAGGGCGGCGGCTCCCGCAACTATCTTAAAACCAAGAAGCTGATTTATTCGAACCCCGGTGCCTGGCGTCCCTTAATGGAGCGCCTGTCGTCGGTTATCGCCAAATATCTCAACGCGCAAATCGCGGCGGGGGCCGAGGCCGTACAGCTCTTCGACAGTTGGGCCGGCTGTTTATCCCCCGAAGACTACGAGCGATTCGTCCTACCGCATACGCGCGCAACTATTGCAGGCGTGACTCCAGGCGTTCCCGTCATCCACTTCAGCACCGGGACGGGCGGTTTTCTCACATCCCTCCGTGCTGCCGGAGGCGATGTCATCGGCGTGGACTGGAGAGTAAATCTCGATGCGGCCTGGGAATGCCTCGGACATGATATTGCGATCCAAGGGAATCTCGATCCCGCCGTGCTCCTTTCTTCGCCAAGGGACATCCGCCGGCGAGTTGAAGAGATCCTGCGCCGCGCGAACGGAAGGCCGGGTCATATTTTCAACCTGGGCCACGGCGTTTTGCCGGAAACGCCGGTGGAGAATGTGAAAGCCATGGTCGAAGCCGTGCATGAACTCAGCTCGCGATGAACGACCTTAAAATTTAAGTCCCCGGATCTTAAACCCTCGCCCGCCTTGCGGGAGAGGGCAGGGTGAGGGTTACATCTGTCCCGGACTGACTATGTCATACGATGCTATCTTGCTCATCGCCTTCGGCGGGCCCGCCAGTCCGGCAGAGATTCGCCCGTTCCTCGCGCGCGTCACCGACGGCATCTCGATCCCCGCCCAGCGATTGGACGAAGTCGCCAGTCACTATGAAGCGGTCGGCGGCAAATCGCCGTTCAATGAGATCACCTTCCGTCAGGCTGACGCCCTGGGCAAAATTCTCGGCGCGCAACTCCCCGTCTACGTCGGCATGCGCAACAGCCGGCCTTTCTTCGCCGAGACGCTGAAGCAGATGCATGATGACGGGGTCAGACGGGCGCTCGGATTCATTCTTTCGTCGCACCAAACCGAGGCGAGCTGGGAGCGCTATCAGAAAAATATCGC
>DASWHT010000077.1:0-8724 GCA_036398075.1 Binatia bacterium
ATGAACGACTTTCGGCACGGAATCATAGCCCCAAACCACCCACGGGGTGTAGAGCATGTCTAGCAACATCGGGTAGTAGGAGTAAGGCGCCATCGGGACTTCGATAATTCGCCCCGCTCGCGCATAGAGGCGCGGGATAGATAGATGATGCGTCAATTCATCCCGCGCGGTCGGCGGCACCAGGCTGAGCAGGACTTCAACAACGATGATGACGAGGATCGCCAGCCATACGGAGCGCGCCAGCCATTGGCCCTCGCCAAATGCGCGCAAGAATTCGCGGCAGAAGAAAAGAACCGCGCCACCGAGAGCCGCGGCGACGAAGAAGTTTGGCAGCGGGTTTGTTACGTAACCCGCAAGCCCGGCAAAGAAATATAGAGTCCCGACGCCGCCAAGCAGAGCGCCCGCCAAACTGGCGCGCCGTAGCAGAAGCAAAAAGCGCTCCTCGGCCACGCTCATCCTTTGTCCGCCTGACTACACTTTCTCATTCCAACGAAAACGCCGGCCAAGGAAGACTCAGAGTGTGTGAAAATAACGGCTCACCCTTCGACTAAGCTCAGGGCGAACGGGAATTGCATTGATAACATTGACGATCTTCCGTTCGTGCTGAGGCTCTCGAAGCATGAACGGATTTTTTCACACACTCTCAGCCAGCCTTTTCAAGGAGCGCAACCACCGCGCTGAACTTTACGAAATCACCTTCCCGCGCCTTAATCTCTTTCAGCACACCGTCATCCGGCGCTTCGATCTCGACGTTGACCTTATCGGTCTCAACTTCGAGTGTAAGCCCTCGCCTTTTTTAACCTCGGCCCCCGGCGACTTGAGCCAACGAAGAATTCTGACTTCATCGCTTTCGTCGCTCGACCCCGGGCGGGGAACGATCACATCCTTCGTCATGGCGCCGAGACCTAGAGCGATTGCGCCTCGAAGCTGTCACCGAGCGATTTGAGCTTTAAAGTCTGGCGCATGTTTTCCATGAAGGCGTGCACGTTTTTGTATTCGGCCGGGACCTCGTAGTTCACCGCCGTGTAGAGATAATGGAGCTGGGAGAATATCGCAGCATCGGCGAGGCTCATGCGCTCGAAAATAAACTTTTTGCCGGTGTAGATCTGGTCCAAGGTCTTGAAGTGAACGGCCCATTCTTCTTCGGCTTTCTTGCGCGCTTCCGGGGTATCCGCGCGGCGGATGGCGTGATTGGCATGGATTAAAACTTCGTCCGACCAATCTTCCAGGGCCAAGCAAAGCCCCTTATTGACCGCGCCATCGGGATAAATACTGTTCGCCGGGTAATCCTTGTCAAGCAAGGCCGATATAATCGTCGAGTCAATGACGCACTTGCCGTTGTAGTCCATGGACGGCACTTTTCTTTGTCCGGTATATTCGATCAGCGATTTACGGTCGTCTTTGCGCACATCGACGATGTCGTATGGTACTTTTTTCATCGCAAAAACAATCCGCACCTTCTCGCAAAACATCGATGTTTGAGACTGAAATAGTTTGATCGCCATGCTCTATTCCTCCTTCGATATGATTCTTGGTTAGTGCCGTGGAAACAGCCGCAATCCTGGGGTGGCCGCTCGATGCTCGAATCACTTAATATCCCATGCACCAATTTGCATGAATTCTCAACCGCCCGCTAGTTTGTTGTTGACCTCGTTGGCGATGGTGAGTATTCTGTCGGTCACGCAATCAGGGGGCCATCGAAGATTTAGCGGAACATTTAGGAGCTAAACCAGCAAGGCGCCGAGAAAATGTGTTCGCAGGCTGTTCAAAAAGGTCCCAGATGCGAGGCGCGCGAAAAATCGACCGTAGAGGACGGTCGCGACCGTCCCCTACCGGCGGTACGTTGGAGCGAGGCGATTGAGCGCAACGAAGCAGGTGAGCCCTTTTCAACGGCCTGCTGGAAGGACCTACGATGGCAAAATATCTTCAGTGCAGCGAGTGCGGCAAACTGGCTTTTTACTACGATGACTTCGTCGGCACGGAAAAACCTTTCTATAAGCGCTTCATGCGCTACCCCGAAGGCGAAACCAAGCACGAACCGCCCCGCTGCTTTAGCTGCGGCGGCGTCCCGCGCCTGATCCACGAAAACATCAAAGAAGAAAAAGCGGCCGCGAAGCATTGAGGCAGCCGATGAACTGCCCGCCGCAAGCTGCGGGAATCAGTCCCGTAGAGATTTAAGCATCAGGAGCTCTTTCTTCTTCTCACGTAGAAAAACACAACAATATAGACGATGAGTAAAGCCCCATAGTTCGCCGCCACAAACTCAGGTGTCGCCCAGGAAATGCCATCGACAAACGGCGTCGGCAGCGGCCAGAGAAAAGGCGTCGGGAAATAGTCCGTCGCGTGGGTGGGAATATCGCAAAGGATGTGCAGAGCCCACGGGGCCATTAGCCAGGGTAGGCGCTTGAGCAACCGCCAGAGCAGCAAAAAAGCGGCTGCGCAAACGATCAAGCTGTGGGTGACATTGTAAGCGTAAAAAACGTAGGCGGGCAAAATTGACAGCGATGGCGGGCCTGAAATCTCACCGGCCAAGCGGCCAACGATCCAATCCGGCCGCGTGAGATGAAAAATCCCGAAGGACAGTAAGTCCGGCGCCATGCCCACGAGAAATCCCGTCCAGAACTCTTTCTTGCCGCGGCCAGAGAACGCCGCGCCACCCCAAAGTCCATGGGCCAGTACGTCCATGAATAATTTATCCCTGTTGCAGCGCGCCGGCTTCAGCGTCCGGCGGCGACTGCCTTTACATGCTCTTGAACGACTTCGGGCGGGCACAGCCGGATAAACAATTTGAGGCCGAGCAGGATCACTACGAGATCGTCGATCTGACCGAGCACAAGGAAAACGTCGGGCAACAAGTCAACCGGCAAAATCAGATATCCAAGGACGCTCAACGGAACCAGCTTCGACCGCAGCGAAACCCGCGGATCGCTTACCAAACGCGAGAATACTCTTAGAAACCTCGGCAGATGATAAAGAAATTGGAGGAGTCGTCTAATGCCAAGCTGCCGGACTATTCCTAACGGCGCCAGTCGCATCGCCTCACCTTTCGCCGGGTGCAGCGCGGCGGTGATTTGCCAGACACACTCGGTTTTGCCGCGGCTCACTCACTGCTCTTCATCACCTGCGAGCTCGGGGCTCTCCAAAACAGACCCAAGACGCCATGCCGCACATCTTTCTTTAACAGCACCATACCCAGGGCAAGAGCAACATAAAGAAAAGAATAATAGAACCGGAATTGTGGATCAGGAAAAAACAACTGCGTTGAAAACAGCACGAATATGACAATGGCTTCGCCGAGGCTAAAGGACAGATTCGCCAAAATCGCGACGGCGAACAGAGATTGCGCGGCCGTCAAAAACATCTCTTCGATTTGGCGTTGATCCATTTCCATCGGGCCCAATCGTCCCGCGGATATCGCGAATACGACGGGCAGCATGCCGATCAACAATGTCCATTGATTGACTTTTGAGCTGAGCAACGCCCCCATGCTAATACCCGGTTGCAACCTTAACGCAAATAGTATTGCGACGATAAACTCAGGCGACTCGGAGGCCAAGGGCGCCAGCCATTGAACCAAGATAAATTCTTCGATGCCAAACTTGCGTCCCGTGGCCAAGAGGCCCTCGGCAAAAGGCTCAGCGGCGATAAAAATGGTAAACCCTGAAAAGAGAAAAAATAACACGGTTACGACGCGACGCGCCCCCTTTCCCCAATTTTCGATCATTGCCGCCGGACCTTCGAGCTCTGTTTCTACATGTGAAGCCTTCGACGCGGCACGCATGTAAAAGGCAAAAATCCCGATGAATACAGCCGCATCGGTAAGATCGAGCCGCCCTTTGAACGGAATAATGAAAGAATAAACCGTCGCCAATCCAAGATAAAAGATTTCGATCTTATGCTCGGGCTCCAGCTGAATCGCTTTCTTGCCGGTTTTGAGCCAAACGGTCACCACCACGGCGGCCCAACCTACCCCGATCAACAACCGGTTGGCGCCGGTCATATTGGCCATGGCAAACGCCGTGTACTTCGGGTCCTTCCCGGCTTGCCAGGCAAAATACATATCCACGGCATATTCAGGCAAAACCGCGATGAGCGCGAGAAGTGCAATGGCCAACGCTTGTGGAATGTCTTTCTGCGCGAGTTCAGCCGCCCACGAAAGCATGAACGCGGCGCCAAAAATCGCCAACCCGGAGCTTAGCGCCATCCAATGCGGCGGTGGATGTCCGCCGGTAAAGTGAATCACCAGCCATTGAAGACAAAGAATCGTTGATGAGCCGATCCAGAGCCAATTCGTCATCCGTTCCTCCAGGCGAGATCAAAGTTTCTGAGATTTATCACCCGTTCCTAATTTCACAGCCGTCGGGCTATGTCAATGCACTTAAACAAGAAAAGGGCGGGTAAGTTACCCGCCCTTTTTGCGATTGGTGGAGCCGATGGGGGTCGAACCCACGGCCTCTAGAGTGCGATTCTAGCGCTCTCCCAACTGAGCTACGGCCCCACAAGCTGGTATCAGTCAGCGAATGATCGCAAGTACTCGGTTACTTTATCTTTTAGATCGGGCCTTTTCAACGCATAGGCAACCGTGGCGCGCACGAAGCCGAACTTGTCGCCGATATCGTAGCGCTCGCCGGCGAAGACGCAACCGAACATTTTTCTCCGGCGCGCCAGCTGCGCGAGCCCATCCGTTAATTGAATCTCGCCGCCCCGTCCCGGCGGTTGCTTTTGCAGGATCTCGAAGATCTCCGGGCGCAAAACATACCGTCCGATGATTGCCATCCGCGAAGGGGCTTCGCTGGAGACGGGTTTCTCGACCGTTCCTTCGATCTGATATATTCGGGGTTCGATTTCTTTGCCCTCGATGACGCCGTATTGATGTACCTCCTCGAGGGGCACTTCCATCAAAGCGATGACCGATTCCTCTTTGCGGTTAAAAATATCCACCAGTTGCCTGACGCACGGAACTTCACTGTCCACCAGATCATCCGCCAACATCACGGCGAAGGGTTCACTGCCCACCAGATCGCGCGCGCAAAGGACCGCATGTCCCAAACCCAACGGTCTTTTCTGACGCACCGAAACCACTTCGATCATTTCCGCGATTCGGCGCAAAGCCTTGACCATCTCGGTATTGCCGCGGTCGGTGAGAATCTGTTCCAGCTCGGGGGCCTCGTCAAAATGGTCTTCGATGGCGTCCTTGCCCCGTCCTGTGACGAAAATAATCTCCTCGATGCCCGCGTCCACCGCTTCCTGGACGACATATTGAATCGACGGTATGTCGACGATGGGCAACAACTCTTTGGGCACGGTTTTCGTCGCGGGGAGGAAGCGGGTTCCTAACCCGGCGACCGGTATGACGGCTTTTTTGACTTTCATAGGATTTAAATCACCCGCTTTGCTTTCTTTTCTTGGACTTCTTGGCTCGATTTGCATTCGATACAGAAAGTAGTTACCGGGCGGGCTTTGAGCCGTTCGATACCGATCGCTGCTCCGCACTCTTCACAGATGCCGAACTCTCCGTCCTCGAGCCGCTGCAACGCCTCTTGAATCTTGAAGATCAACTTTCGTTCCCGGTCGCGAATTCGCAAGACGGAATTGCGGTTCGATTCCATGGTTGCGCGGTCACTGGGGTCCGGAAAGTTTTCGTCTTCGTCCATGTTCTCCACGGTTTTGCCCGCTTCGGAACGAAGCTCCTTGACCCGCTGGTTGAGTAGATTGCGAAAAAATTCGATGTCTTTTTGTTCCATGGACGGCTTGGCCTCCCGGTGTCCGGAGCCAAAGCTTAACACCAGAAGTAATTCAAGTAAATCGTCAATGCGCCGAACCTATGACTAAAAGCCGAGGAAAAAAAACGCAACTCAATCGCCGAACAGCGCGCTACGCGGATGTTTGAGCACGAAGACTTCGGTGGACTTCGGCAGTGCGGTGCGACTCAATGTGAGCTGCGAGCCGGCGATTTTGCGCACGGGATAATGTTCCCTGGCGAATGCGGCGAACATTTCTCCCTGGTTCACGACATCGTAGTGCATGGGAATCACGATGGGCGGTTTAACTTGCGCAATCACTTTGAGGATATCTTCGAATCCGAGGTTGGTCATGGCGTCGATCGGAATCATCATGACATCGACCCGCTGCAGCACCTTTTCCTGCTCCGGTGTCAGCAAGTGGCCGATATTACCCAAATGTGCGATGCACAAACTTCCCATTTCATAGATAAATATCGAATTGGCAACTCCACCCCACCCCGCTCCTCTCTGGCTCGGAATGTTAACGATGGTAATGTCTTTGACGCTGGTGCGAATGGGATTCCAGGTCTGGCGAAACGTGATGCCGCGGAGAATCACCGGGTTGCCGGTAACGGCGCCGGTATTGTTGTGCGTGAAATGATCGTTGCTGACCGTGACGGCATCGGCCTGGATGCCCGGCGTCACATTGAAATTGGGGTCGGCGACGACTTTGGTTTGGCTCCCGGAGTGAATTAAAAAGCTCGAATGGCCATACCATTGTATGAAGTAGTCGCCCAACGCCAGCCCCCGCCTGCCCGGGCGCGCCTGAACCAATTGCCGCCCGCGTTCGAAAAGCCGGACCAAAGACGGGTTGCACACCGCCTGGGCAATCTCGCGTAGCAAGAACAAGAATCCACCGGCAAGCATGACGATAAATCCGCGCCGTTTCATCGTCCCTCCTCGATCACCAGCGCGGTGAAGCTGGAAATCATCGTCGCCGGGTCTTCCCAAGCATTTTTTTTCAAACCGGCCTTGCGGCACACTTGCTCGAGAAAAGTTTGCATGTCCCAACCATGTTGCGCCGCCACCTGCGGCAAGAGCACACCCCGGCGGCCCCTGGACGTGACGTAGAGCCCATGCCTGCCCACTTGGAGCGCCAGGGGATTTTCGGCGCGCTCAAGCGGCGATAGAATGGAAATATCGATCTTGATCGCCGCAAGCTCCGCCGCGCGCACCGGCTCCATCCGGTGATCGCGCGAAGCCGCAGCTTCGGTCATCTCGATAACAGTCTCATACAAACAACGATCCGGCGTGCAACTGCCGATGCAGCCGCGCAACTCGTCAATTGCGTGGAGACTCACGAAAGCGCCGTAGCGGTCCGCTCGTAGATAAGGGTCGCTTATCTCTTCGGAGCGCCGGCCGGCGCCACGCACGAAGTCTTCAAGCGTCCGGCGCGACAGTTGGAGAAGCCGGCGTTGCGACTCGGGAGGAATAGCAATCTCGCTCATGGCTTTCCCGTTATATCGGCCGGCACTATACCGCCATCAAGACGCGGATGGCAAGATAGGGCGCAGCCCGGCGCCGTCAGTCGGCGCACTTTTTGCAGCGCCCGAAAAACGCCAACTGGTGCGATGTCACGGTGAAGCCCTCGTCGGGCAGCCGGCTCAGTAACCGTGTTTCACGGGAGTCAAGGAGGAGATCGTAGACCTGCGCGCATTGTTCGCAAATAAAATGTTGGTGCGACCGCACGAGCGGATCAAAGTGCTGTGCGCGCCCGAGAGTCAACACTTGCAATTTGCCTTCACCGACAAGCTTTTGCAGATTACGGTAGACGGTTGCCAAGCTGACGTTTGGCAGTTGGCAACGGACTTTGAGAAAAATCTGATCCGCTGTGGGATGACAAGTCTCATCCTTGATGGCTTGCCAAATCACTTCCAGCTGTTTGGTATTTCTTTGCTGCTTTTCCAAAGGACGAAGTCACCCTTGGAGATCCGCGAGCAACGACTCGCGGGTCTCAGCTTCCAGGCGTACCTGGGCCTCATAGTTAGGATGTTCGACCAACAGCGTCGCTTCCGCCGAGCCCGCGAAAGCCGCGCGTTCATCGGCGGTAAAGGGAAATTTCACGTACTGCACGGCGCTGATTTTGTCTTCCTTGCTGCGCCCTTCTTCGAAACGCGCTTGAATCTTCCGCGTTCCTATCTTGAGGAACACCGCTTCGTCGATGCCCAAGAATCTCAGCAAGTCATCCCGCAGGTGGCTCTGGTCTTCGATCTCTAAAAAAAGCGTTGCGCTGAGTTCTCCCGGCTCGGGAATCAAACCGTTGTAGACTTCGATCTCTTCGCGAATCTTGTCGAGATCGGTAATTCTTTCCGCCCGCATCATCTCGTGGATTTGAAAGATCACTGTCTCCCGGTTCTCGAAAACGAGCGAAACCTTATCGCCAACGGGAACACGCCTCTTTTTTTTCAGTTCGATGACGCGCTGGCAAAATTTCTCGCGTACTTTCTCATAGGCCGGCAGCCCCATGATGTCGTCGAGAATAACCTTGTTCATGCGTAGTCCTGACCACCAGACCGACGCCCGGGCTCCGAAGTCCGGCAAAAAGGAATGGGATCCTTGATATGCTGGCCAGAAGCGTTCGATTACCCCAGCCTGATGTTGCCGGTCAGGACTGGTGAAGAGTCCCAGCCCTGACCAATTGATGGGTAGTCAAACTTAGCTGGCCGCCTCCGCCGGCTCTTTACCGGCAATCCTGTCGATCCCCTTGGAGAACCGCTCCGCGTGGGACTTTTCCGCCTTGGCCAGGGTCTCGAACCATTCGGCCAATTCCGCGAAACCTTCGGCCCGCGCGGTCTTTGCGAAACCGGGATACATCTCGGTATACTCGTAGGTCTCGCCTTCGACCGCCGACTTGAGATTCTTTTCCGTGGTACCGATGGGCACGCCGGTGCAAGGATCACCGACTTCTTTGAGAAAGTCCAGATGACCAAACGCATGTCCA
>DASWHT010000078.1:0-10981 GCA_036398075.1 Binatia bacterium
TTGCTCGAACGTTTTTCTTCAATTGCTGAAATTAAATCAAAACGTTTCTGAGATGCCGAGGAAACTTGCGGGGACATAGGATTCTCCTTTTTCGAACATCAAATTGCCTCCGGAGATATACGTTCGTCGAGGTATATATCCACAGCGAGACTATCGTCAAGCTTGCTTCTTCGGCGCGGTTCGATCAGCGACGGGCTCTCATTGCTTCCATTCGGCGCTGTATTTTTTTCAAATCTGTCCGTGTCAGAGGTTTAACGCGGCGCGCTGCCGGCGTTTTGTGTGGAATGTTCGGTTTGTGGTGAATCGCTAACCATTCGCGTTCTATTTCGTGGACGCCGGATGCTGCCTGCATCATCATCAACAAAACCCAAGGGCGTCTATCTTCTCGGCGTGCGGCGAACTTGCGCAGCGGCGGGATGTTTATCCAGAACGGCGCCGGCTCTCTTGATACTCTTTGGCGGATGACCGCTTCACTTACCTTGCCGAGTTTCTTGCCGAACACCACGTCTTAGATTCTCTTGACGTGGTGATGATGGCTCAATCCGATTACATCTACGAACATTCGGCACAGAGCCAACAGCACGAGCGTTGACGTTTCATGACGCGGACGGCGTGCGCCAGGGACGTGAATGCCGGGAATGGACGATTCGCGCTTGCAAGACTTCCGGCACACGCCGTTCACCCGGTAGACGGCTATCAGAATCCCGCAGCCAGCTATCATGCCGGCGGCGGAGCATCACTCGGTAGCGCAGAATAACGCCTACATGTACATGAAAAACGAGCACTTGAAAGCCGCGTTCGACCCTGCGAAATTGGCAACGATGTAGCAACAAGGAACGTCGCTTGAAACTACCAAGAGCGTAAGCTATTGAAATTACTTGCGCCCGGATGGTGGAATTGGTAGACACACGGGACTTAAAATCCCGAGGACCCGGAAGGGTCCGTGCCGGTTCGAGTCCGGCTCCGGGCACCAAAGTCACGCAATGAAGCGAGCAAAAACCCCTCCCATTTGGTTACGGCGCCTCGGTCTGGTCAAAGCCGAATTGAAGGCCGTGCGGTTTCCCCGCAGCGCGGAAGAAGGCTTGATACGGTGCGCGCGATTGTCCGATGCCGCAAGGCGCTGCTTTGTCGAGTCCCTGCGGAAAAGATTTCCGCGTGCGAGTGCGGACGAGATCGAGATTCAAAGGCGCCTTTGGTTGGCGCGTCGTACAGCCGCGGAAACCCGTCGGGTCGCCGGATGGAAGAAGGATCGTGACCGATTCTTCAGAAGTTGATATCGGGGCTCTGTTAGAGCGCGTTGTTGCCTGCCTCCGCAAGGAACGTATTACTTACGCATTGATCGGCGCCTGGGCGTTGGCGGCGTGGGGACAACCACGGGCGACCAGCGACGTCGATTTCCTGGTCTTGATCAACGAGCAAGACTTGACTCGGCTGGGCGAACGAATGGCTCGGGCCGGGATGACCGTCGACGAAAACTTTTCGCTTTGGAACCCCCTGCTTCGAGGTGTGCAACTACGTTTTCAGTTTGCCGGGATGACCGTCGATCTGTTACGCCCCCGTGATGCGCACGATCGACAAATCTTCCGACGGAAGCGCAGGCAACGCATGGACGGACGCTACTACTGGGTCGTCGCGCCGGAAGATTTCATTCTTCAGAAACTCAAGGTCGGTAGACCGAGGGATTTTGAAGATGCTCTGGCGGTTCTGGAACACTTAGGCAAGAAACTCGATCGGCGATATCTTCAGCGCTGGGCCGACCGCATCGGCGTCTCGGCGGAACTCCGTTATATTCTTTCGCTTTGAATGCGGGCGGGGGAGTTAACGGCGGTTCGTCCACAAATGTGTGATATCCGCCGCCGGTTAACTCCCACGCCGCGATCTGTAGATTCGAACCGCTGTTACTGCACGAACAGCTTCTTGATCTGGTCGACGACCTCCGGCGGTTGGCTCATCACTTCTTTGGCCATGGTCTGCAAATCTTCGCCCTTTTGCAGAGTGATATCGATCCTCAGTTTTTTTGCCTCGCCGAGGAAATCGGCGTCTTTGGTCATCTGCTCGTAGGCGGCGCGGAGCATGGCGACGCGGTCCGGTGGCGTCGCCGGAGCGGCCATGAGAGGCCTCGCCCATTCGCCACCCTGAAGCATAGCCTCAGCGACGCGGCGCTTGGTGGCCGCTGTCTTGTGTTCGTTCATCAGCTCATAGATCGTCGGGGCGTCGGCGACCCGCGGGCTGCGATTCTTGCCGCTCTGGGCGAGAAAGCGAACGAATTTGTTCTTTTGCCAGGTAAGGAAAGGCTCGCGGCCGTAGAAAGTGGATATCGTGAGCCCCATGCAAGAGACTTCGCCGCGCTCAAAGGCGATGGCGATCTCGCTGCTGCCGGGATAACCGGTCACATGGTTGACTTTCGCTCCCACCGTCTCTTCGAGAATCTTCGACATCACATAATCCGAGCTACCGACTCCGGTGGAGCCGCACTTCGGCAGCTCTTTGGCTTTGATAATGTCGCGCACCGATTTGTAAGAAGCGTCAGCGCGCGCAAAGATAATCATATCGTCGTTTTCCAGTGAGCCGATCCATTGGAACTTAGGTATATCGAACTGCGCCTCTTTTTGCCCGGAAAGCTGGCTCAGATAAACGTTATTATGCGGCGCCAGCAGTGTCAGTCCGTCGGGCTTGGCGACGCCCCAGACATAGTTGGCCGCCGTGACGGAGCTGGCGCCCGGCATGTTCTGGACGACAAAATCCGGGTTGCCGGGGATGTATTTCCCGAAATATCTGGCAACCAAGCGCGCCGCTCGGTCGTAACCGCCGCCCGTGCTAAGGCCGACGATGATGCGGATCGATTTGCCCTTATAAAACGGCTCCCCTTGCGCCTGCGCGGGGGTCATTAGCCAGGGCGCGAGCAAAAACGCCGCAAGTATGACAACCGAGGCAATAACCAAACTGCATTTCTTCATTTCAACCTCTTCTTTCTAGACTCTCAGCCGAAGAAAGATTTTGCGGCCGAGGCACTTGTTTCTTGCTGAAGCAGGATATCTTCCGGCGCTCAGTTGTCAATACCGCCAGGGGGAATGGCGGCGGGGGCATAATTTGGCCGGCACGACTTCTAGGGTTCCAAGGTTCAACGGCTTCGCCAGTTCAAAGTTCAAAGTTCAAGGTCGGGTTGGGACGTTGAACGTTGAACATGGAACCTTGAACGGAATTTTTCTTTGGGTTTCACTGGCGCTTCGGCGGGGAGTTTTGCTATCAAAGAGAGCAGCACCGAAGAGCGCATAGAAAACTATGGATGAAATTAGAAATTCCCTAACCGAAGATGAAGAGCGCACACTTACCGCCATCGCCGAGCGGATCTTTCCCGCCACCGATACGCCCGGAGCGGTGGACGCCGGCGCCGTCGATTATATTTTGCTTGCTCTCGGCGGCGCTTACGCGTCGCAATTGCCGTTCTACAGACGCGGTCTTCGCGCCATCAACCGCCGCGCCCGTGAAATGTTCGGCGCCGGCTTCGCTGCGTTAAGTGACGCGCAGCAAGATTCGATTCTCGTGGAGTTCGAGGCCGGAACGGTGCCCAACTGGAAAAAAGCCGCGGAGTTTTTTGAAACCTTGCGCTATCACGTACTGGAAGGGGTTTTCTGCGAGCCGCAATATGGCGGCAATAAAGACATGACTGGCTGGCGTTTGGTCGATTTTCCGGGGCAGCAGTTTGGCTATGCGGACGCTTATATCAACAAACGCGTCGATCTTGAGCCGGTGGCGGTGGATGACTCGGAGGGGGAAGGGAAGTGAGCCGGGCGGAGCCGATTGCGGATGTTTGCATTGTCGGAGTGGGCGGTTTGGGTGGCATTATGGCCAAGGAGCTTGCCTCCGCCGGTCTAAAAGTGGTCGGCTTCGAGCGCGGGCCGGCGCCGACGAGAGAGGATTACGCGCCGCGCGATTCGATCCGCTATCTCGTGCGCACCGACCAGCTCGATTGGGTGCGCCATGAGCCGACGACGACGAGAAAGAAAGCGGGCGAAACGGCGCGCCGGCAATTTCGCACGAGCCCGCTCAATGTCTTGGGCGGCGCCTTGCTGCATTGGACCGGACAGGTGTCGCGCTACATGCCGGACGATTTCAAGCTTTACACCAATGAAATTTCAAGCGGCAACGTCGAGCGCGCGGGCGCCGATCTCTCCGGTTACGATATCATCGACTGGCCGCTAAGCTACGACGACCTGGAGCCCTACTATGAACGCTTCGAGTGGGAGTTCGGCGTCTCCGGAAATGCCGGAAAAAATCCCTTCGCCGGACCGCGCAAGCGCGGCTATCCGCTGCCGCCGCTGCGCCACAGCGCGCGCATGGTGCTATTCAAAGAGGCTTGCGAGAAGCTTGGCTACCATCCTTACGATACCCCGGCGGGGATCTTGTCCCAACCCTACCGGCCGCCGGCGCCCTTCGACACGCGTATCCCCGAGCGGCCCGCCTGCGTCTATTGTGGCCACTGCAATTTTTACGGCTGCCATGTGCACGCCAAGGCCGCGACGTTGTACACGGCTATTCCAGTCGCGGTCGAGACCGGCAACTTCGATTTGCGCACCAACTCCAAAGTGTTTCGCATCAACGGCGAGGGCCCGGGACAGGTCACGGGAGTGAGTTACTTCGATCCAGCCGGGCAGATCCATGAGCAACGCGCCCGGGTGGTTATTTTGAGCGCGTTTGTGTTTGAGCATGTGCGATTGCTTTTGCTGTCCAAGACCGACCGGTTTGCCAAGAAAGGCCTGGCCAACAGCAGCGGCTACGTTGGGCGCAATATACTTGCCCACGGCGACGTGCGGGCCATGGGCGCGTTCGACGATTTCATCATCAACGGCTTCATCGGTCCGGGTTCGGCGGCCATGCGCATAGATGACTTCAACGGCAATAATTTCGACCATACCGGGTTAGGATTCATCCGCGGCGGCACCATCGGCAGCAGCGGCGACGGCACGCCGGTGACGCGCCTCGACGTGCTGCCGCCCGGAGTGCGCGGCTGGGGCAAGGAGTTTAAAGAATTCTATTGCCGTTACTACACCCGGACGATGGACCTGAACATGCAGCCGGAGACGCTGCCGCACAAAACCAACCGGGTCGATCTTGACCCGCGCGCGCGCGACCGCTGGGGCTTGCCGCTGCCGCGCGTGACGTTTGATTTTCACCAGAACGAAAGGCGGCTGCAGAAATTCATGGCCGGCGTTGGCGAGAGGATCATGCGCGCCACCGGCGCGAGCCGGGTGTGGACCGAGGAGAAAGGCAGGCCGAATCGCTGGGCCGGTGGCACGCGCATGGGCGCCGATCCGAAAGATTCCGTGGTCAATGAATTCTGCCAGAGCCACGACGTCCCGAATCTGTTCATCGTCGGCTCATCCGTTTTTCCGACAATGTCGGGTTATCCCCCGACGGCGACCGTGGCGGCGCTCTGCTACCGCGCCGCGGAGTTCATCTTGGGGCAGAAGGATTGGTTTAAATAAATTAGTTCAAGGTTCAATGTTCAAAGTTCAACGCGGGAGCGGCGTTCAAATCGTTCAAATCGTTCAAAACGTTACGCGCGCACTCGGTTCAAGAGGCGCAGACACGATCCTAAAGCCTTGAACCTTTGAACCTTGAACATTGAACGGCGCGCCTGGCGCGCAGGAGGGAGCCATGAAAAGAATCGTTCTATGTTTCGATGGTACCTGGAACAAACCGGCGGATGAGAATCTCCCGGCAAACAAGCAGGTGGAAACCAACGTGCGCCGATTTTTCGAATCGGTTGAAAAATCCGGACCGGGCGATGTCCAACAAGCAAAGTGGTATGACGAAGGCGTCGGCTCCAAATGGTACGACCGGTATGTCGGTGGCGCCATCGGCGCGGGGCTGGAGAAAAACATCATTGACGGCTACAAATTTTTGGCCCGGCAATATGCCGATGGCGATGAAATTTACATTCTTGGTTTCAGCCGCGGCGCCTATACGGCGAGAAGTCTGGTGGGGCTGATCCGCAATTGCGGCCTGGTTTACAATAAGCAGCTCGCATTGAGAGTCGCCATGGCTTACGGTATCTACCGCACGCGCGGCGACGGCCCGGATTCCGAGGCGGCGAAGGCATTCAAGGAGATGTTCGCGCGGCAGGTCAAGATCAAGTTTCTCGGCGTGTGGGATACCGTCGGCGCGCTTGGCATACCGCTCAATCATCTCGAACAATTGAACGGGAAATTTTACGAGTTTCATGACACCCGCTTGAGCAAGATCGTGGAGAACGCCTTTCACGCGGTGGCAATCGATGAGCACCGCGAAACCTTTAATGTCTGTCTTTGGAATCCCGACACAGAGCCCGAGCAAAACTTGGAGCAACGCTGGTTCGTTGGCGCCCATTGCGACGTCGGCGGCGGTTACGCGGAGCGGGAGCTTTCCGATATCACCCTCGGCTGGATGCAAGCTAAAGCCGCGGCGCTGGGCCTGGCGCTCAAGCCCATTGTCGCCGCGCCGGAGAATTTTCGCGGCGAGTTCCACGACAGTTATACCGGGTTTCTCGGCGGCGTCTACGCCAAGAAAAACGCGCGGCATTATCGCACCGTCGCCGGAACCAAATACGGCCATGAAAAAATTGACGAATCGGCCGAGCGACGGCGCAAGGAAGACCAAAGCTACGAACCGCAGAACGACGGTCTGCCGCCAATGGTTTAGCTTGGCAGTTCAAGGTTCAATGTTCAAAGTTCAACGTTGTGAATCGGAATCTTGAATTATTAGTCCGAAACATTGAACATTGAACTTTGAACGCTCTTCATGTCCCAGTCGATGAATGTTTTAGTTACCGGAGGCACCGGGTATGTCGGACGACGCCTGGTTCCGAGTCTGCTAAAGCGTGGCCATCGCGTGCGTGTTTTGGCGCGCGCTGCCTCTGCGGACCGCGTGCCCGCCGGAGCTACAGCGGTCGTTGGTAACGCCCTTGACGCCGATTACATCGCCGGGGCCATGCTCCCCGGCGGCACGGCGATTCACCTGGTCGGCACGCCCCATCCCAGTCCCGCGAAGGCGAGGCAATTTCAAGAGATCGATCTGGTCTTCATTCGCGCCGCCGTGGCGGCCGCCGGCCGCCATGCTCCCGCCCACTTTGTGTACGTGAGCGTGGCGCAGCCGGCGCCCGTGATGCGCGCTTATCTTGCGGTGCGAGCGGCGGGCGAAGCGTTGATTGCGAATGCAGGCCTTACCGCGACGATCCTCAGGCCCTGGTACGTCTTGGGACCGGGACATCGCTGGCCGTTGCTCTTCCTGCCGTTCTACAAACTCGCTCAAGTGTTTCCATCGACCCGCGCCGCCGCCGAGCGCCTCGGTTTGGTTACCAGCGAACAAATGGTCAATGCGCTGGTTTACGCGGTGGATAATCCTCCATCACAGGGCGAACGGCGGATCATCGACGTTCCTTTAATCCGTCAGGGTCGTTGGTGAAGGTCGCCATGGCGATTTCGGTGAAAAATATGTTTGCGCGTGTTACGGAAAATAGCGCCGAGGAAGAGTTCGTCACACTTTTCGAAAACTCATCGCTCAAGATTGAACGGATCGTTTCACACTCTCACGCCAGTCCGGAGGGTTTCTGGTACGACCAGGCCGAGGACGAGTGGGTGATTATTCTGCGCGGCGAAGCCATTTTAGAATTCGCAAGCGGTGAACAGATGGAGCTGGGAGAAGGCGACTATCTCACGATACCTCGTCACCTCTGGCATCGAGTACGCCGCACCGGCCCCGAGACTATCTGGCTGGCTGTGCATTTAAAGTGAATGCCGCATAGAAAATTCATGCGCGTCCTGATTTACGGCTTCGGCCCCTATCGCCAGTTTCACGACAACGTCACTGAGAAAATCGTGAGCTCTCTGCCCAAGCGGCGCGGGCTTGAGAAAATCGTTTTTGCCGTGCGCTTTCATAAAAGCCAATTTACCGGAGCTGTGGAAAAGTTTCGTCCCGACATAGTTCTTGGCTTGGGCCAATGCTCCCGCGGGCGCTTTCTAAGGATGGAAACCAGGGCGGCAAACCGGCGGCGAAATTCTACGGACCAAAAGCCAAGGCCGATTGTTCGCGGCGGGCCGCCGAAGTTATTTACCAACCTCAATTTGAATTTGGCAAGGCAAGCTAGAATATCAAATGACGCCGGCGATTACGTTTGCAATTACTCGATGTACGTTATGCTGGATTATATCAAGCGCCGCAAGTTGCCTGTCCTTTACGGTTTTGTTCACGTTCCCCGTCGTTATGATCCCAAGAAAGTGCTGCGGATTCTGCGCTGGGCAATAGACGGTTCAGAGTTCCATGTTCAAGGCTTGCCCTGAGCTTGGCGAACAGGTTCAAGGTTCAGCAATGAATAGGGCAACAGGCATCAGGCAATAGCAACTGTTTCCGTAACCCTCTCCCTCTGGGAGCTGACTCGGGGACGTAAGTCCCCCGGCTGGACACTGAGAATGTTTTGTGGCATTCTGTGCGCGGATGGACAACGGCGTGGTGGTGTGCGGTCAGGTTTTTCCGCGCGCGATTCTGAAACGCATCAACGTGGCGGTGCGCGATCATCCCCAGTGGACGCGGGCGGATCTGGCACGCAACATTTGCGACTGGCTCGATTGGCGGGCAGCCAACGGCAAGGACAAAGCGGTGAACTGCCGAGTGGCGCTGGTGCGCTTGGAGAGGCGCGGTCTGATCGACTTGCCACCAGCGCGCCGCAGTGTGCGCTTTGGCGGTGCGAGCTTTGCGCAGACGCAATTGAGCGTCCCTTCGAGACTCGAAGGGACACTCCAAGAGTTGCGCGGGCTCAAGTTGATTTTGGTTACCTCGAAGGATCGCGAACTCGATCGGCAATGGAAGAAACTGGTAGCGATCCATCACTATCTGGGATACCGACCTTTGTGCGGCGCGCAAGTGCGCTACCTGATTGCCTGCGAGCACGGGTATGTGGGAGCGCTGGGGTTCAGTGCGGCTGCTTTGTATTTGAAGGCGCGCGAGCGCTGGATCGGTTGGAGTCACCCAGCGCGTCAGTGTCATCTGCCCAAGGTGGTGGCCAACTCGCGCTTTGTGATTGCGCGTGGGGTGCGGATCAAGAATTTGGCTTCCAAAGCGTTGGCGTTGGCGCAAAAGCGTTTGCCACAGGATTGGGCGCAAGCGTATGGTTATAAGCCGCTTTTGTTGGAGACCTACGTTGAGTCGAAACGTTTTGGTGCCGCTTCGTACCGTGCGGCCAATTGGATACACGTGGGCAAGACCCGCGGTCGTGGTCGTCAGGACCGTGAGCACCGTGAGAAAAAGCCGATCAAAGACATTTATCTTTACCCGTTGGTGCCCGACTGTCAGAAGCGTTTGTGCGAGGAGCCAGGTCCGGCGCGTTGTTCGGCCACAGTCTGCACCAAGCCGCCCAAGCCCCCGCGGGATTGGGCCGAACAGGAGTTTGGCCATGTGCGGCTGCGCGATCGACGCCATCGCGAGCGGCTGTTGGTGGTGGCGCGCGATTTTTTTGCGCAGCCCGCAGCTAATATTCCGCAGGCTTGTCAGAGCCGCGCCAAAACCAAAGCCGCCTATCGATTGTTCGAGCACAAGGCCGTGAAGATGGATGCCATCCTTGCCTCGCACTATCACTCTACGATGGAGCGCATTGCCCGCGAGAAAATCCCCGTGGTGCTGGCGGTGCAGGACACTACCAGCTTTAACTATGACACCCATGCGGACATGGAAGGGCTGGGGCCGATCAATAAACATGTCGACGGCGCCCAGGGCATCCTGATGCACGACACGATGGCTTACACTACCGAGGGGACGGCGATGGGCTTGGTTGACATTCAGGTCTGGGCGCGTGATCCCAAACAGTTCGGCAAGCGAGTCACCCGTTACGAGCGACCGATTGAACAAAAAGAGAGCTACAAGTGGCTTAGGAGCTTTCAAGGCGCGGCGCGTTTGCAGCGCCAGCTCGGAGCGGCCACCACCGTGGTCAGTGTGGGAGACCGCGAGGCCGATGTCTATGAGCTGTTTTTGTTGGCGCAAAAAGATCCTTCGCATCCCAAGCTGTTGGTTCGAGCCGAGCAAGATCGCCGCCTCCAAGACAGCGACGCTAACCTGTGGCGCTACATGCAAAGCCAAGCGGTGGCGGGCAAGCGTGAGTTGGATTTGCCCCGAACCAAGGGACGAGCGGCGCGCCATTGTGTGCTGGAGGTGCGCTTTGCGCGGGTGGAGTTGCGCGCTCCTAAACGCAATCCTTCGTTGCAGCCTCTGCGTGTTTGGGCCGTCTATGTCAACGAGGTTAATCCGCCTTCTTCCAAAGAAGCCATCGAGTGGATGTTGTTGACCACACTCGAAGTCAATAACTACGAGCAGGCAGCCGAAAAGATCGACTGGTACAACAAACGTTGGGGGATCGAGGAGTATCACAAGACTCTCAAGAGCGTTTGCCGCATTGAGGACCGCCAACTCGGGGATCGCACGGTGTGGCAGAACTGTCTCGCTATTGACCTGGTGGTGGCCTGGAGAATCGAGCATATTAAGAAACTGGCACGCACCCAGCCCCAGGCGCCTTGTACGATTGCCTTTGACGAGCACGAGTGGCAGGCGGTGTTTGCCTTGCAGCGTCCCAAGCTGCCGCTGCCATCGACTCCACCGAGCGTGCGCGAGATTACACGCTTGATCGCTGAGCTGGGCGGGTTTCTCGGCCGCAAGAGTGACGGTGAACCCGGCTCCATCACTCTCGCACGTGGCTTGCAGCGCCTTCATGATATTGTTACCGGAGTCTTGCTCGTTCAAAAAATTCATTCTACACAACCCGCTAACTCATCGTCTCGCATTTTTCCCAGCAAGGGGGATTATGGGTGACGATAAGCTCCCAGAGGGAGAGGGTTAGAGTGAGAGATTGCGACTCCAGGTAGTTCGCTGTGACCGCTTGGGCCTTGACACTGGTTCTCGCCGCCGCCTTCATCCACGCGACTTGGAATTTCCTCAACAAAAAAGCCAGCGGTCATGC
>DASWHT010000079.1:0-5394 GCA_036398075.1 Binatia bacterium
ACTAGCGACCCTTCAATTCGTTCAAAACGTTTTGAACCCCGGTTGCTCCCCTGAGCAGCCTGCAATATTTCCAACGGATAACTTGGCACCGTTTTGGCAGCCGATTTTTCCTGCGAGCAATAACACTCGTTCAAACAGCTCGGCTTTGAACCGGCGATTTTCGATTAACCCCTGTTTCGTCCACAAGTAGAGTTTATTCGTTTCGCCAAGTCGCGCGAGAAGCGCGATGCCAGCTTGAGTTCTTGAATCGCTCCATGAGCGGCTCGGCAATTCCGCCAGTTCGGCGCCGGATCCGATCGGCAGTCCTTTTAAAAAATTGATAATGCGCGTGGTGACGAAGAGCGTGTATAGGTCTTCACGTTTGCAGTCACCGGTTTCCACCGCCATTGCCGTGAGGCGGCAGCGCACGAAGTCTTCTTCGGTCCATTGCATGCCGCGGGCGATGGGAGCGTTGGGAGTCCGATAAAACGGCGAAGCGCCGAGAAGCACCGGCAGGCGGGCGTTGAAGGCGAGGGTCTGGATCATGCTCTCCAGGCTTTCGTTAGGGAGACCGAGGATTTGATACGACACGATTTTAAAGCCGAGTGCATGCGCTTTTCTCACGACCTTCAGATAGGCTTCCAGCGTGTGCGGGCGCTTCGTCGTCTCGCGCACCGTCTTGTCAGAGGAGACCAGCGCGAGATTCAGGTGCGAGAATCCCGCCGCAAACATCAATTCCAGCAGCTCATCATCGAGGCTCAAGTAACTGATGCCGTTCATGGCGACGAATTCCATTTCACCATCGGGAAAGCGGCCGATGAGCCGCCGGCAGAGCTCTTTAAACGTCGGCTTGTAGTAGGTGAGGTTGTCGTCCTCGAAATCGATGACGCGGTAGCCATGTTGATGGCGCAGTTCGATTTCCGCCAACACGCTTTCGAGCGCGCGCCGGCGATAGTCGTGGCCGAAGGTAGTATGGACGGAGCAAAAAGAGCATTTGTGCGGGCAACTGCGCGAGGTGATCATGAAGGTCATGGGCTTGCCCGCCAGGAAATAACGCGAAGGCGGTAAGTCGCTCAAGTCGGGGAGCGGTAATTCGTCTATCGGGTAATTGCCGCCCATGGGATTGAAGCGCGGTTGGCGGTCTTGCTTGAAGACCAGGTTCGGCGCGCGCTCAATCGGCGCTTCGCCTCTCAAGTGCCGCAGCAGCTCAACTAACGGCTTTTCACCTTCACCGCGGATCACGTAATCGACGTTGGGCGAGGACAGTAATGACTCCGGCGCCGCGGAGGCGTGGGAGCCGCCCATGACTACGGGAACATGGAGGCGCTTCTTCACCCGCGCGGCGACTTCGAGAGCCTCGCGATAGTAAGGCGTGAAGAGCGAGGAAATCCCCACCACATCCGGTTTGCATTCGCCAATTTCGGCTTCGATATCATCGAATGATTTTCCAAAATGATAGTATTGATGAAACGTGGAGAACGGCGACTTGTCCGCGACCGGATAATAATCGCGGGTGTAAGCTAATTCCTTAGGAATTGGAACGGTTCTTCGCCCGCAGCCTCCATGAAAATCTTTGATCACAACTTCCACGTCAGGCAGGTGGTCTTTAACCGCGGCTTTCAAGTAGCACAGACCGATGGGTTGCAGCCGCACATCGGTGTCGTAGAAATCTCGAACCGGTGGTTGGAGGAGGAGGAGTTTCATGGCGCCAAAAGGTTTAAGCAGATTTGTCAGTTGAGACTCAGCTTGTCATATTTCTAGCAGATAACTACAATCCGTGAAAACTGGCTTGCCGGGCAATTGTCGGGTGTTGCGCCATCCGCTGCCTGGCTGTTTGTGGGATAGTGTGATAAGCTTTCGGGGTAGAGGAGAAAATTGGATGACGGAAGCGGGCAAGCGCTTGTTCGTAGGAATCAAAGTTTCCTCCGCGTTGCAAAATGAATTGAACAGTCCCGCTCCAGGGACTGAGTATTATTTCCAAAATAATAACGCGGATTATTTGCAAGTTGTCAATTTAGGCGACGACAAGTTGATCGGCCGATATGTGAAAGATGGGTATCCGGTTGCGGCCATCGGGGACGTGAGCCGTAATGTGTGTAGCATTATAAAGCTGATCACCCGCGGACGGCGCATCGAAGAAAGGGAAGTCCACATCTACACATCGTAAGTGGCGGCCCCTGGCATGTGCGCATCGCAATGGTATCCGGCTTGCCGAGAGCCTGGCCTTTCCCCGACCTTGGTCAGGTGCGGCACTTGGACAGCCGATTCGCTAACTGAAACGCGCCATGTTAGACTAAAAACTTCTTTAGAGCTTTTTAGGTCAACTCGGAATGCCTCTGAGCTTTAAACGAGCCAGAGGCTTTTTTATAGGAGGGTGGCTCGATGGCAATCAAGATGGAGGAAGCTCTGCTGTCCGATGGGACTTTGGTACGGCACAGAGTTAACGGTTATCTCGGTCGGATCGACGGGGTAACGGGGATCCAGGGCTGCTTCACCAACCGTGGCTCTCCGATCCCGATGGCGGCCAGCAAAGAGAGCTTCCAATACCGCGTGATTGTGCAGGGCGAAAAGATGCGGCGTATCGCGCCCGTGCGTGACCTGGAAGTCCTTGACACCGGGACCAGCATCGAGGTGACATGTTTCAGTTGCCAGTCGACGTTTTCCAGTAGCCCGAACGTGACCGACAAGCCGGGTGGAATCTGCGAATGCGGCGGTTGGATTTGCCCGGAGTGTTTGGCGTGCCAGCCGCCGCAGGAGATTTCCGCCGAGCGAACTGCCGCCAGCTGTACAAAGCAGCGCATGCGGCTCGTCAAGAAGGCGGCGAATCAGAAACGCGCAAAGCGGGCGCAATCTTCGATAACAACGATTTCGGCGCCGCCAGGGCCGAGGTTCCGAAATTGAACCTCGATCTTCATCAGATCATGCCCCGCTATGATCACGCCGGTAAAATCCCCGGCGATGATTTTCTCTAACCTATCTTGATCTTTGTTCGACCATAGTCTGTCAGGACGGGCTTCTTGAGTCGGGCTTCGTTCGCGATCTTGCCGCGTTCATGCGGTTTTGTATGCGCGCGCGCTTGATCCACGCCGGACTGGCAGGGCTAATTTCATTCGGTGAATCCACCCGATGTCGGTATGCTCGGCAGCTTGTAAATCTAGCGCCGCCGATTTCATTCAGCCAAAAGCTTGAAATTCTATATCGCCCCTTGATGTCGCCGCCGTCCGCGATCTAAGATGCGCCCACAGGCTGCCGCGAAATAGCAAAATCGCTGCTTGAGGAGTGATACCCGTGAAAATCAATCGCATCGAGACCACCAAGCTCGACATGCCCTATAAGAAGCCGCTGGTCACGGCGACGAATAATTTCACGGTCGCCCGCGGCCTGCTCGTGAAGGCCGTAACGGACGAGGGCGTGGAGGGATACGGTTACTCCGATCTCTTTCCGCGCACCGGCGAGACGCCGGAGTCGGCGGCGCATTTTATCGACGTAGTGCTGAAACCGAAGGTGGTCAATCGTGATCTGGACGATTTGGGCCGGATCCGGGCCGACATCGACCATGTCTTGACCGGCAATCCGAGGGCGAAAGCGGCGCTGGAAGGGGCTTTATACGACGCGCTCGCGCGCAGCGTTCATATTCCATTATATCTACTGCTCGGGGGGCGCTATCGCAGTGACGTCAAAGTCATCAAAATGGTCAGCGTCGGGGCTCCCGATGCGATGGCCGAAGAAGCAAAGCAGCACGTTAACGAAGGAATGTCGCTCAAGCTGAAAATGAGCGGCAAAATCGAGGCTGACTTGACCCGCGTCGCCGCGGTGCGCAAAGCCGTCGGCGACGGTGTGTTCATCAAAGTCGATGCCAACGAAGCTTATGACGCCAAGACGGCGATCCGTTTGGCGAAGGGATTGGCCGATCACGGCGTAGAGATTTTTGAACAGCCGGTGCCGCGCGATCAGTTCGACGCCTTGTGGGAGGTGAAAAAGCATTCGCCGGTGAAGATCGAAGCCGATCAGTCGGTGCGGTCGGCGGCGGACGCCCAGATGCTCATCAAGAATCGCATGATCGATGCCATTAACACCGGCATACCGAAAGTCGGCAGCATCGGCGAAGTCAGAAAGATCGCTGAACTCTGCGAGATGAACGGTATTCGCTGCGCCTTGTCGAATACCGCCGGTTCTATGGTCGGCGATGCGGCGGCGCTGCACCTGGCTGTCAGCACGCCGGGCATCGCGCCGCTGTGCGAGCTCGGCGAATTCGAAGTGATAACAGGCGATCCGTTTTTCGGGCTGACGGTGGAAAAGGGCATGATCAGCGTGCCGGAGGGCGAGGGGCTCGGGGTGAGTTTGCGGGGCTTCTAGAAAATTGGAGTAATGGCGCGGTGGATTATTGGAGTGACGGGCTTCGGATTTCCGAACACTCCAGCACTCCGGCGTCATTTCGGAAGTAGGAGGGCGTGACCATGGCCAAGGCTGAAGCAAGGAAAACTCTCCAACAGTTCGACGAGGAGCTAAAACAGCTGCACCTCAGCGGGCAATGGCTTTATGAAGGCTTGCTGACGCAGTGCATCGGCGGGCCGAGGCCTAGGGGCGATGCGTTTATCTGGCCGTGGAAGACGGTGTTCGAGAAGTTGACCGAGGCCGGCGACGTTCTCGAGGAAAGCTTCACGGCGCGCCGCAGTCTTCTGTTCAACAATCCGGCTCTGCCCATGGGCGGCACGACGCATACTTTGCTCATGGGAATTCAGATGATCAAGGCCGGCGAAATCGCCTGGGCGCATCGCCACACGTTGGCGGCGATTCGCTTCGTCATCAAGGGCGACGGCAAGGTTTTTAGCGTCGTTGATGGCGAAAGATGTCCGATGGAGCCCTTCGATTTAATTCTCACGCCGCAGTGGACCTGGCACGATCACCAAAATCCCACGAACGAAACAGCCATGTGGGTCGATGTGCTCGACGTGCCGTTCATGCTCGGTCTGAACCTGCCTTTCTACGAACCCTATCCGGGAGACAAGGTTCAAGCCGTGCGCCGGAAGCTGAGCGAACACTTGCAGCAGAGAGCGGGCGTCGTTCGTCCAACTTGGGAAAAAGCCAAGCAGGAAAATCTGCCGTTGCGCTATCGCTGGAAGGATATCGAACCCCAACTGCGCGCGCTGTCCGACCAGACGGGTAGCCCGTACGACGGTGTTGCGTTGGAGTATGTCAATCCGATCACCGGCGGGCCGACGCTGGCGACGCTCAGTTGCTGGATTCAGTTGCTGCGTCCCGGCGAACATACAAAGAAGCATCGCCACACTTCGAGCGCGGTTTATTTCGTGGTCGGCGGGGAAGGCACGACCGTCGTCGGCGATAAGGCGATGGACTGGAACCAACATGATTCGTTCGCGGTGCCCAATTGGGCGTGGCACGAGCATGTGAATC
>DASWHT010000080.1:0-4372 GCA_036398075.1 Binatia bacterium
GGATCGACGCTTGAATCACTTTGAGGCCGTGCACTGGCAATGCCTTCTCATTGGAAACGTAACTCGTGTTACCGCTGGCCTGGATTGTGTATTCGCCGGCGCCGATGACTGTGGCGCGAATTCCTTCGATCGGCTCGCGCAAGATATCCTTCGGCAGCTTCTTCAAATACTCGCGCATGTTCTTACCGAGCACGGGCCCGATGTCACCGTAGGCTTTGGGATCGCGGTCATAGACATGCTCGGAAACGCCGCCGGAGAAAACAATATGCTGTATTTGCGTGAAACCGCGGTAATTGGTGAACGACGGTGTAACCATTAGCGAACTAGCCATGGGCGAATTCGGCCCTTCTTCGATAGTCTCGAAGAGGATTTTTGCCATGTAGGCGCCGAAGTCTTCCTTCATTTTGTCACTAATCGTCTGACCGAGCTCCACTTTGTAGCCGAGCTCTTTCATCATCGTCCGGCCGGCATCTTCGATGCGGGTGATCTTGTCCTTCTCGTCGAAAGCGATCAGACGCGCGCCGATGTTGATCGCGGCCGTTTGCGTCACCACGCCGTCTTCGACCAGCGAGAACTTCGTCGTGCCGCCGCCCATATCGACGTTGAGCACGATTTTGTGCTCGCTCTTGGACAAATCCACCGCGCCGCAGCCGTAAGCCGCGAGCAACGCCTCATGGTTGTGGCCGGCCGCTGCGCAGATAAATTTGCCTGAGTACTTGGCGAAGTTTTCGACGATGGGCTGGGCGTTTTCTTTTTTGAGGGCCTCGCCGGTGATAATCACCGCGCCGGTGTCCACGTCTTCCGCCGTCAAGCCCGCTTCTTTGTAGGCCCGCTGAATGAAGGCATTGACCTGGTCCGTGTCGATCTTGGTCGCCGACAAATAGGGAGTCAGCATGATCGGCGAACGATACAGCACTTCGCGGTTGGTGACTTTGAATTTTCCCGAAAGCGACGCGCCTTCGCGCCTGAGCGTGATCAGTGAAAAAATCAAATGCGAGGTCGAAGACCCGATGTCGATGCCCACGCTCTTGAGCGAAAACATCTCCAGGCCCTCGATCTCGGTGACGATCTCATCCTCCCCGATGATGAAATTATCGGGATGGTCGTGATCGTAGATATCGTCGTGCATTGCCATACCTCAAATCCTTATCTTTTGCTGGCCTTCATAAACAAGAATCCCCGCACTCGCGTGCAGGGATTCTTCACGGAAAACATTTTGAATCCTGGAACCGACTTACTGTTTTCCCATGGACTTGGACCATTCGTATTCCGGATTGTTGTAACACTCTTCAGGCATAATGCTCTTTATGCCGCGCTTGCCCAGTTCCTCCTCGAATTTCCGGCGGATAAACGGATCTTCATTGGGGTACTCGATCTGGTCTTTGGCGCGGTCCTCAACTTTCTCAGCGTGACCGTGAAACTGCATCGGCGGATGGAGCGCCAGATAACGCGCCATGTCGGCGCCGGCGTTAAAGTGTTGGTGGAACCACTTGTTGGGCGGCGTTACCATCGAGCACTCATGCCATGGGCAGACGATCTTTTCTTTGCCCTCTTCCCACATGATCGAGTAGCCTTCGCCCGCCGGAATAATAATCGCCCGGCCGGGCCCATGGCGGTGCGCCTTCTTGTAGGTCTTCGGCGCAAAGACTGACATATGAGCGGTCAATTCAGAATTGGGGAACTGCATGAAAACGCTCTTGCCGCCGGCGCCGCGCCGTTCGTTGGCGTCAAGCTTATTCCACGCGCGCATGTCGGGGAAGAAATTGCCGTACCAAAAGGCGCGCATGCCCAAGCCTTCGTCGGCGTCTTTCGCTTGAACCATCTTGGCTTCCGAATAGAAATCGCCGCCCTCGGCGGCGCTGACTTTTGGCTCGTACGGATTGTTAAAGTACATGTCCGGTTCAGGCAGCGCCGACATCGCCATCGGCATATAGCTGTAATGGAACAGCCTGACCGGCTTGTCGCCCTGCATGTTGCTGAATACATGCCAGTGATTACGCGGCACCAGGAACATCGAGTGCTCCTGCCACTCGAAGTTTTTCTTCGCGTTGCCTGCACCGGTCCAGACCGTGGTCAAGCCGCGGCCGGCACAGACATAAACGATTTCATCCAGGGCAAATTTCACCGCCGGCAACGACTTACCGGGAGGGACTTCGGTGACGCGCGACGCGCTGACGCCTTCCTGGCCCAGCAGCTGAATGAACGCGGCTTTACAGCCTCTCTCTTCCCACCATTCCAACTCGACGGTGCGGAGATCTTCGATATAATAGCCCCTGTGGATCGGAATGCCCTTGGATTTCATCCACCGGTCGTAGGTGAACTCTTTGCTCCACATGGTGATTACGGGTTCTTGTTTGGCTGCTTCGGCCATAAATCGTCCTCCTTACTTCAGGCTTCTTTCTTTTTACCTTCTTGCTTCTCGACTGGCAACCTGGAGACGGACGAGGGCTCTTTTCAATGCCGCCTCGGCCATCTCCCAATCTTTTTCCTCTCGATTGAGCTCGGCCATCAATTTTTCCGCCCGCTCTTTAGCCCGCTGCGCCCTGGCGCTATCGATCTCATCGGCGAACTCCGCGGCCGGCGCCAAAACAGTCATGACATTGTCCAGGACTTCGGCGTAGCCGCCGCCCACCGCCAGCGTCTTTTTGCTCGAAGCTTGCTTATAACTCAGCTCGCCGGGCACAAGCGTGGTTAGAAAAGAAATATGATTCGGCAGCACGCCGAACTCGCCCAACTCACCCGGGGCGGTCACCTCGTCGACATCCTCATCGAGGAGCATCCGGCTCGGCGTTACGACTCTAAGTCGGATCTTGTCAGCCATCTTCTCTTTACAATGAACATGAATCCTACGTTTTGAACGGCTTGAACGATTTGAACTTATTGAACTAAATGCGTCTTCCGTTCCAGCCGTTCAAACCGTTCAAGTAGTTCAAAACGTCGCCAAAATACGAACTCGTTTAGCTCGCCGCCATTTTCTTGGCTTTCTCGACGGCCTGTTCGATGGTACCGACCATGTAGAATGCCTGTTCCGGAATCTCGTCGTGCTTGCCCTCGACGACTTCCTTGAAGGCCCGGATTGTGTCTTTCAATTCAACGTAAACACCCGGCGTGCCGGTGAACGCTTCGGCGACATGGAACGGCTGCGACAGGAAGCGCTGAATTTTTCGCGCCCGGGCCACCGTCAGCTTGTCATCTTCCGAAAGCTCGTCCATGCCGAGAATCGCGATGATGTCTTGCAAATCTTTGTAGCGCTGCAAGATCAACTGCACCGCACGGGCGGTATCATAATGTTCCTGGCCGACGACCAGCGGGTCGAGAATTCGCGAAGTCGAATCGAGCGGGTCCACCGCGGGATAAATACCAAGCTCCGCGATCTGGCGTGAGAGCACGGTGGTCGCATCCAAGTGCGCGAATGTCGTCGCCGGTGCCGGGTCGGTCAAGTCGTCAGCGGGCACGTAAATCGCTTGCACGGAAGTGATCGAGCCCTTTTTGGTGGTGGTAATTCGCTCCTGGAGTTCGCCCAAGTCCGTCGACAGTGTCGGCTGATAACCGACGGCGGACGGCATGCGTCCGAGCAAGGTCGATACTTCGGAGTTGGCCTGGGTAAAACGGAAAATGTTATCCAAGAACAAGAGCACGTCCCGGCCTTCGTCATCGCGGAAGTACTCAGCCAAGGTGAGCGCGGTCAACGCGACGCGGGCGCGGGCTCCAGGCGGCTCGTTCATCTGGCCGTAAACCAGCGAGGTTTTGTTAATGACTCCCGATTCCTTCATTTCCAGCCACAGATCGTTTCCTTCACGGGTGCGCTCACCGACGCCGCCGAAGACCGAATAACCACCATGTTTCATGGCGACGTTATTGATAAGTTCCATTAGAATGACGGTTTTGCCCACACCGGCACCGCCGAATAATCCGATTTTTCCTCCACGCGCATAGGGGGCGAGCAAATCGACGACTTTGATGCCGGTTTCGAAGGCCTGAATCTTTGTTTCCTGATCGACGAACTCCGGCGTGGGGCGGTGGATAGGATAAGACTTCTTGGCATTTATGGGACCAGCTTCATCGACCGGTTCACCGATGACGTTGAGAATCCGTCCCAGAGTTTCTTCACCCACCGGCACGGTGATACCGGCGCCCGTGTCCATCGCGTCCATCCCACGAACCAGGCCTTCGGTGGCGTCCATGGCGATACAGCGGACGGTGTTTTCGCCCAAGTGCTGCGCCACTTCCAGGACAAGATTTCCTTCCTGATCGCTAATAGCGGGGTTGCTGACTCTAAGCGCGTTGTAAATGGGCGGCAGCGAGCCGTCGGAAAACTCTATATCGACGACCGCGCCCAATACCTGGGTGATTTTCCCCATGCTCATAGCTT
>DASWHT010000081.1:0-6361 GCA_036398075.1 Binatia bacterium
GGCTTCCAAGGCGCGCTCGGTCTTTCTTTCCTGAAAAATAGTGATGCCGAAGATGACGAAGAGCGATAGCGCCAAAACCAAGGCCTCGCGCACATCCCCTAGCGCGAGATAGATGGTAACGCTCACGATCAGCAGCAAAAACATGGGCTCGCGAGCGACGCCGAGCACGATGTTGAGAGTGGAACGTCGTCCCGTTGATGGAAGTTCGTTGTAGCCCTCTTTTTCGAGCCGCACTCGTGCCTCGGCTGAGGATAGTCCCGGCCTGTTCCGACTCCGGGAAGAGATTCCGTACGGCATCCATTGCTTAGCGGCGCTTCGAATTGATCGCGTGGGTGCCGAGAAATCCGGTTACCACATCCGTGAGATTGGGGCGGCTGATTTCCTCAAGGTCGTAGCGGACCCGGCAGTAAGGCTTGGTGAGCGGGATCAGCCGGGCGAGATCCACCGGAGTGGCAATCACGATGGTGTCGCAATCGACTGCGGCGATCGTCGCCGCGAGGTCGTCGAGCTGCGCCCGGGAATAGCCCATGGCCGGGAGCGATCTTTGCACCCATGGAAAACGCTGGAACGTTTCGATCAAACTGCCGCGCGCAAACGGTTTAGGATCGACGACGACGGCCGCGCCATAGTGGTGCGCCGCGACGCTGCCGGAGCCGTAAGCCATCTCGCCATGGGTAAGCGTCGGGCCATCTTCGATCAGAAGAACGCGTTTGCCGCGAATCAAATCCGGGTCGTCGACCCGGACGGTCGAGCGCGCCTGGATCAGCGTCGCCTCGGGATTGGTCGCGGCGACGTTGGCCATGATCTCCTGGACGCCGCTCACCGGCGCCGAGTCCATCTTATTGACGACCAGAACTCGCGCCCGGCGCAGATTGGTCTCGCCCGGGTGATAGAGCAGCTCGTGTCCGGCGCGGTGCGGATCGAGCAAGACGATTTCCAGATCCGAACGATAAAACGGCCAGTCGTTATTGCCTCCATCCCAGATGATTACATCGGCTTCTTGTTCCGCCGCGACGAGGATGCGGCCATAGTCGACCCCGGCGTAAACGACGACGCCGTTGTTGATATGCTGTTCGTATTCCTCCCGCTCTTCGATCGTGCAGTTGGCGCGGTCGCAGTCTGCGACTGTCGCGAAGCGCTGCACCGCTTGGGCGCCTAAATCTCCGTAAGGCATAGGATGGCGCACGACTACGGGACGAATATCGACTGCTTTCAACAGCCCGGCAATGCGGCGCACCACAGAATCTTTGCCGCAGCCTGTTCGCACCGCGCATACCGAGATGACCAGGCGCGAAGAAGAGAGCGAACTCCGGTTCGGCCCGATCAATCTAAAGTCCGCCCCGCAGGCCAAGGCCCGAGACGCGAGATGCATAACGGCGACATGAGACAAATCGCTGTACGCGAGAATCACTTGCTGAATATGATGGGCTCGAATCAACTCTTCGAGTTCTTTTTCGGGATAGATCGGAATGCCGCGGGGATACTGCGGCCCGCTTAGTGACGGCGGGTAATGGCGGTTCTCGATTCCGGGAATCTGCGCCGCGGTGAAAGCCACGACTTCATAATTCGCGTCGGCGCGGAAGCAGACATTGAAGGTGTGAAAGTCTCTGCCCGCCGCGCCGAGGATGAGGACGCGTTCGCGTATCCTTGATTCCAATTTTTGGGTTCCTGCCGCCACCGAAACGTCTCCCGAGGGTTTGCCGTTCACAATCGAATATCAACAATTCTGACCAGGGAGCAAGATGTGTGCCCCTTGGAGATGAGAAAAATCCAGGGGATCGGGTGATCAACATAGGTCGCTTCTCACCATTGAGAGGTTTAGGCTGAGATCTTCGCAGTCATGCGAATCGTAGGGGAAAGAATTCGCGGGCGCGCAGGAAATCCCGAAACTTGGAGACCGGTCGTACTGGCACGAACTGTGCACACTCGATGCAAAGAAAAGAGTGGTCTTGTGTCTAAATTGTCTCGGCTCAACTATCGCACTTACCTGCGTTCGATCATTGCGATTGTCTTGATGATTGTCTGGAGCTTAGTCATACTCTCCGGCTTCTTGCTCTGGCTCGTGCCGCATGGGCCTCGCTCCGGCCAAACTCTGTTGCTGTTCAATCTGACAAAGCAGGATTGGGGTGAACTGCATCTATGGTTTAGCCTGGCTGCCATCGCGGTGACCGGCGCACACCTGGTCATTGATTGGCGCGGCTTATGTGGTTGCATGAAGTATCTTGCCAGCGTGCATCGGGGAAACGGCTCCACCGAAGATCAGATTTCTAAGTCGACCCAAGCCAAAGCTGCGAACGCCTGAGAATGCGCGATGGCAAACAGAAACCACGGAACCATCGCCTATTTTTCGATGGAGATCGGCCTGGTAAGCGAAATGCCCACCTATGCCGGGGGGCTCGGTGTGCTTGCCGGCGACACGATCCGAGCGGCCGCCGATCTCAAAGTGCCGATGGTGGCCGTGACGCTACTCCACCGCAAAGGCTATTTTTTCCAGCGCTTCGACAGCGGAGGGAGGCAGATTGAAGAGCCGGTGGATTGGGCGGTGGACGACTTTCTGACGGAGTTGCCGCAACGTACATCGGTCACCATCGAAGGCCGCAGTGTGTCTTTGCGTGCCTGGAAATATGAAGTCGCCGGTCCGGGGGATACATCGGTGCCGGTTTATTTTCTCGACACCGATATTCCGGAAAACTCCGCTTGGGACAGAACCCTAACCCACTATCTCTACGGCGGCGATCAACATTACCGCTTGGCACAAGAAGTCGTCCTCGGTATCGGCGGGGTCAGAATGCTGCGCGCCTTGGGACACCAAGAGATCGAGCGTTACCACATGAATGAAGGCCACTCGAGCCTACTGGCGCTCGAATTGTTAGACGAACAAGCTCAGCGGGCCGGTCGAGCATCACCCAACCGCGACGATGTCGAGGCGGTGCGAGAAAAATGCGTTTTCACGACGCACACGCCGGTCGTCGCCGGGCACGATCAATTTCCGATGAGACTCGTGCATCAGATTCTCGGCAGGCGTGAAGTCGAAGAAATGAAAGACGTTTTTTGCTGCGGCGAATTATTGAACATGACCTTCTTGGCGCTCAACTTAAGTCACTACGTCAACGGTGTGGCGAAAAAGCATGGCGAGATTTCACGGCTCATGTTCGCTAGTTACAATATCGACGCCATCACCAACGGCGTTCACGCTTCAACCTGGGCGGTGGATCCCTTGGCGGATCTCTACGACCGCTACATACCCGGCTGGCGCCAGGATAACTTCAGCCTGCGTTATGCTCTGAGCATCCCCAAGCGTGACGTTTGGCAAGCCCACGCAGACGCAAAGAAATCGTTGATTCATTACGTCAATTCTGAAACAAACGCGGGAATGGACGTCGATCCGTTCACCGTTGGGTTCGCCCGCCGCGCCGCCGCATACAAGAGGGCGGATCTTTTGTTCTCCGACATCGAACGGCTCGAAGCGATCGCCGGCAGTCGTGGCGGTTTGCAAATCATCTACGCCGGCAAAGCTCATCCACAAGACCAAGCAGGGAAGGAGCAAATTCAGCGGGTGTTTCGAGCCCGTGACTTGCTGCTCGGCAGGATCAAGATCGCCTATTTGGAAAACTACAGCATGGGAATCGGCAAGATGATGACCGCCGGTGTTGATGTCTGGCTCAACACGCCGCTACCGCCGATGGAAGCTTCCGGTACGAGCGGCATGAAAGCGGCGGTGAACGGTGTGCCGAGCTTGAGCGTGCTCGACGGCTGGTGGATCGAGGGGTGCATTGAAGGCGTTACGGGCTGGTCGATCGGGCCGTCGGACGGCAGGGCGGGCGTGACCGCGGATCACAGCAATGACGCCGCATCGCTTTACGATAAGCTCGAACAGATCGTCATGCCGCTCTTTTACCGCAATCGCGACGATTTCCTCGACGTAATGCGGCATGCGATCGCTCTCAACGGCTCCTTTTTCAACACTCACCGCATGCTGCAGCAGTATGTATTGAAGGCGTATTACTAGGGCTGACGCGGCAGCAGAACGATAGCATAAGAATTTTGCAATGAAGGTTCTGGTTTTGAACTGCGGGTCATTGGCAGAAACGGACTTATTTCGAGTCCCGATTCCAGCCTGCGAGCTTTGGTTATGCACACCGAACACTCAAGTCATTCAATTCAAATAATTCCCGCAGTATTAGTCTGAATCGCGTCAGGTATTTCGCAGCACTGCAAATCGCCCCCTTCTATTTTCTCAATCCTGACATCACTGGATCGCTTAGCGGGCGAAAACTTTCACTTTCGGGCTGGTATACGACTTGCTCCATATAAGCTTCAGCAAAACCGTCATCGCCGAAATTACAGGCATGAAACTGTCGTCGGCAGGCTTGCAACTTGCGAAAAGGAATAACTTATGGCTGTTGCTAAAATTGGAGAAAAAGAGTTGTCGGCAGCTGAACTAAGACAAGAACAGATCGATCACTATTGGGCCGGAGACCTGGCGAGAAGGGTCTATCTGTTTCGTCGGCAACGAAAAGCGATCCTGGAAAACTGCCGAAGAATTGCGGTCGTCGGCGCCAGCAGCGATCCCAACGACCCCAGTTTTATCTCGATGGAAAGACTCCTGGGAATGGGACTGGAGATCATTCCGGTCTTTCCGGAGCGCGAGAGCCTGCTCGGCCTCCGCTGCTTCTCCCACTTGCGTGACGTTCCCGGCAAATTGGACGTCGTGCAAGTCTATCCAAGTGAGGGAATCGAATATGAGGAACTGGCGCGCGAGGCGGTGATCAAAGGCGTCAACACTTTCTGGTTAGAACCGGGCATAGCGGCGTCGAAAGAGGTCGAGGATATCCTTGTCAGAGGCCGAGTCCATTTGGTTGAATATGAAAGTCTGGAAACCGAGTATCTCAAACACATGCCGTTTCCGACCGGTGCGGCGGCCCAGCCACGGAAAGATCGAAAAGCGGTGAAAGTGAAAGAACAGATGAGCAAAAACCCCGCGACGGTGAAGCCCGAAGATGGACTGAAAGACGCGATTTGGAAAATGGAGCGCGGCCACTTTCGCCATCTGCCGGTGGTGGACGAAAAAGAGAAGCTCGTCGGCATGCTTACCGACCGGGATATTCGGCTGATCCGTCCCTCACTCGCTATCGTGAACAAGGAAGATGCCGCGGTGCAGCTGTGGTCGATTTCAGTTCAGCAAGCCGCCGTATTCGACCCGATCAGCGTGAAGCCCGAAACCACACTCAAGGAAGCAGCAGCGCTGATGATGCGTTGGCATGTGGGCGGGCTGCCGGTCGTTAACGATCAAGAAAGGCTCATCGGCATGATCACGTACACCGATATCTTGCGCGAATTCGTGGGACGCGACGAGCAGTAGTCAATGCGGTACAAAAACACCTTCCTAATCGTGAGAATGGAAATCGCCGAATCTCCCACCAATGAGAAAAATAACAAATGCCTCCGACAAAAACTCTTGTGAAAATCCGTTTGGTCACTGGCACTTGTCTTGCTCTTTTCACTGTCCATATCTGAGGAGCATGCCACACCCAGCAAAAGGAGGGGAGAATGTTTACCGATAAAATCGAGCTCAGCGACTTTAACAAGATGGATCCCGAATACAAGGAGCTTCTCGGACGCGTCCTGACGATCCAGGCAGACTGCGAAATCGGCGGACCGCATCTTTATGTAGAGAAGATGCTGCCGGCGGCGCCGACAAAGCTGGATCAACTCATCGTCGCGCGCACCGCCGCGGAGGAGATCGACCACTTTCGCAAAGTAGCGCGGGTGGCCGGCGATATCGGCGTTGACGTCTCCTTTGTGCTGAGCCAGCCCAATGAGAAGCGTTTCGTCGACGCATTTCGCGGTCTGATCACGACCTGGGAGGACAACGCCGTCTTCGGCTTCTTGATCGATCGCGTCGGCCGATATCAGTTGGAAGAATTCTACGACTGCAGCTATCTGCCACTGCAGCGGATTTTGCCGGACATCGTCACCGAGGAGTTGGGCCATATCGAATATGGCTACAACAAAACGCTGGAGCTGCTCTCCAGAGGCGACAAGCAAAAAGAGAGAGCGCAAAGCGCGATCGATTATTGGTACGTGAGAGCGCTCGATATGTTCGGTCGGAGCGGTTCAGCGCGCGCCGAGCGTTTTCGCTATTGGGGTCTCAAACGGCGCTCCAATGAGCAGGCGCGAGAGGATTACATGAAAGAGGTAAATCCGATCCTTACAAGTATGGGTCTTAAAGTTCCTGATCCACTTAAAGGCCGTCGCTATGTGTAACCGGTTGAGGAGGTCATATGCCGCAAACAGCTCCGAATATTGAAAAACTCGATGAGCATCTGCTGGAGGTTGTCCGCGCCTTGCATGGCGCGGT
>DASWHT010000082.1:0-3538 GCA_036398075.1 Binatia bacterium
GAAGAGATTGAGCGAGTTGATGACCCTATCATGGGGCAGGTTGCCGATGTGGAACATGCCCATGAAATGATCGGCGCCGACTTGCTTCATTTGATCTTGAATTTGCTTCGCGACGCTGTCCGGATTCCCGGCGATGAGATAGCCGGTGCTGAGAAGCCCGTCCCAGTCGAGCTTGGAAAAGTCGCGCCGTTCCCGGTTGCCCTCGCGGAAATAGCTGAAGGACCGTTCTGACGTCAACGCCGCAGTCAGCTTCTGAGCGACGGCCTCCTTGTTGATTGCTTCATTGAAGCCGCGATTAAAGACGGTAAAAAAATAAGCCATCGCCGGCGCGGCGAACTCGCGGGCCTTCTGATCGGTCTCGTCAATGTAGATATGGCGGCAGAGGATGAATTTATCCGGCTCGGCTTCCCAGCCTGCTTCTCTCGCCTTGGCGCGATAATAATCGAAGGTGTCTTCGATTTGCCCCGTCGTCTGGTAGACCTGCGCGCAGGGGAGATGCCGCTTCACGCACCATTCAACCGACTCGGCGCTGCGCGCGGCGATCCACACCGGCGGGTGCGGCTGCTGCATTGGTCTTGGCCAGATGGCGCAATCGTGCAACTGAAAGAACTTGCCCTCATGACTCCAGACCGATTCGGTCCATGCGGTCATAATGAGATCGTAGGCTTCCTCAAAACGGCCGCGCGATTCTTCCGGGTTCACGCCGTACCAGATATATTCCGGCGGGATGCCGCGCACAAAACCGGCGATGAGCCGTCCGTTACTGAGGCAGTCGATCATGGCGTACTCTTCGGCGACGCGCACGGGATGATTGCGCAACGGTAAGATGTTGCCGAGGACGCCGATCTTGATCTTCTTGGTTTTTTGGCTCAGCGCGGCGGCGATCAGGTTCGGCGACGGCATGGTGCCGTAGGCGCTGTAGTGGTGTTCGTTGAAGACGACGCCGTCGAAACCGAGTTCCTCGCAGTACGCCATTTCTTCAAGGTGTTCGGCGTAATTGGCCGCGCCTTTGGTGGGGTCGAAAAAGCTGCTCGGCACCGGGGTGCGCGGCGCGTCCTTGGGGACGCCGGGATAGGCGAGGAGATCGAAATTGTACAGCTTCACTTATCTAACTCTCCTTGATTGAAACTACGCGGGATGCTAACACCGCGAACCCGTTGGGTCAATCCAATACAGGCTGGACTCCCGCAGTTTCGGGTTTCGAGTTTTGGGTTTCGGGTTAACGCGAGACGTTAAACTCGAGACTCGAAACCGAGGAGCTTACTTGTAGTAGCCTTCCTTACTGAGCTGATCGATGATGCTAACGTCGATGAAGGATGCCGGGTCCGCCGAAGCGGCCTGGGGGGTGTTTCTCTTAATGGCTTCGAGAGTCGTGCGAAGCGTTTCGACTTTAGGTCTGGGATTGCGATCGGTCCACTTTGCGAACAGATCGTAGGCGTACTGTGTATCCTCGCGATTACTGCCGAAGAACTCGGTCAAATAACCCACGGTTTTGTCTTTCTGTTCGAAGTAGATCTTCATGGAGTCCGATATCGCCCTCATAAATCGCACGACGTTGTCGCGATTCGACTTGAGATAAGAACGCTGAAGCCATTCGCCGTTCTGTTGCCAAGGGATGCCGAGATCCGGCAAGGAGAGGAGCGTTCGATAGCCGCGCTTTTCCGCGATTCGATCAAACGGCGCAGCCAATATGCCGAACTGAACGTCGCCCTTGTCCATGGACGCGATGATCGTCGCCGGGTCCGGACTGGGAATCTGCACGAGCTTCACGTCCTTTTCCGGATCCAATTTGAGCTTACTGAGAGCGAATCTCAAAGCGGTGTCTGGTATGGTGCCGAACGGGGCTCCGATGTGCCCGGTTTTTCCCTTGAGATCCTCTATTTTCGTAATGTCTTTCTGCGCCATGACTTTGTAGGGAAAGACATTTACCCAAGACCCGACCAAGACAAACGGCGGGGCGCCTTGAAGCGTTGCGGTCACAAAGGCGGCCGCGCCTGATCCGGTGGACATTTGCATGCTCCCGCCTAGCATGGCTTGAACCGCGGCGGCCGTATTCGATTTTATGACGTTAACGTTAAGTCCATGCTTGGCGAACAGGTTTTCCTTTTGGGCAATGAAGAAGAGGGCGGTGCCGGGATTGGTTCCGGTCTGACCCACGGTCATCTTGGCGCCCTGAGCGTGACTTTGACCGGCGCCGACGAAGAGTCCAATCGCCCACAGCAGCAACGGCAATAATAAGAGTTTGCTTACGGATTTCATGCAGACCTCCCCGACCCAGAGTTTGCTTTGGATTATTTTGCTGGTTTCCATTTTTCCAAACGTGTTTCCACCGCCTTGAGCAGTTCGTTCAGTCCCGCGCCGAGACCGGCGATGATGACGATGGGTACGAACATCGCGGCCATCTGAAAGCGTTGAGCGGCCACGGAGCTGAGATAGCCAAGACCGGTGGCTGCGCCGTACTGTTCGGCGACGACGATGTAAACCAGGGCGCGCCCCAGCGCGACGCGCATGCCAGCAACGATGTACGGCAGCGATCCGGGCACCGAAACCTTGAGAAAAATCGTACTGTCCTTGGCGCCGAAGGCACGCGCCATAGTAATCAGGCGGTGATCAGTATTGGCAATCCCTACCATCGTGTTGATCAAGACGGGAAAAACAGCCGCGAGGACGGTCATGATGATTTTTGAGATCGGTCCAAGGCCGAAAAGCATGATGATCAAGGGCAACAAGGCAATGAGGGGCGTAGCGTAGATTCCAGACAGAAGGGGATCAAAGGTCTTGGCTATGTTCTTGTACCAGCCCATGGGAACGCCGATGACCACGCCCAGCGCCACCGACACGACGAAGCCGATGAGGAAGTTCGTCAGGCTGAACCACATATGCTCCCAGATCGTGCCGTTGGCGAAAAGCTCGTAGCCTTTGGCGATGATCTTGGTGAACGGCGGGAAGTAAAAGGGATTTAAAATCTCGAAACGAGTAGAAAGCTCCCAGGCGAGGAAAAAGCCGACGACGCCGATGACGCCAAGCCAGTCGGACAGAATATCCTTGACGCGCCAGACGAACTTGCGCGCCGCCGATGGCTCTTCGCCGTCGAGGGAAACCAGGTTGAGCGAGGTATCTTCTTGTAGATTTGCCGTAAGCGGCTCCTTGGCTTGAATTCGGTAGGCCAATCTACGCGGGCGCAGCGCCGGCTGTCAAGCAAGGAAAGTTTTCCTACGCTGCAACTTCAAAGTCAGTTTCACCTTACTGAATTGAATTTACAACTCATGTTTGTCTAAAAATCCCCCCTTCTCCCCTTTTGAAAAAGAATCGTAGGGGACGGTCGCGACTGTCCCCTACAAAGAAGGGAGATTTAGAGGGATTTTCATCTGCTCAACACGACTTTGACGAGACCCTGAGTTTTCCTACGCGGCGTCTCTTTTCTTTTTTTGCAGCGCCCAGTAGACGTTTTCAGGCTTGAGCGGAAGGTCGTAGACCCTTACCCCAATTGCGTCGGTAACGGCGTTGCCGATGGCCGCGGGCGTCGGCGCGAGACCGG
>DASWHT010000083.1:0-8411 GCA_036398075.1 Binatia bacterium
ATTCAGGTCGTATCGGTGCTGGTATCGGCGGCATCCACGTTTTTCGCAGTGCCGTTATCGGGCCGGATTCACGAAGGGCTCATATTCAGTAACCGCGATCAGAGAACGCTTCCCAAGAAATTCCTCTCGCTCGTCGAGGCTCTCGGTATCGAAGAGCCGGTCTACCTCGTGGCCGACGCCTATTATGCATGCCATACCATTGCCCTGGGGCTGACCGCCGCCGGGAGTCACCTGATCTCGCGGCTTCGCAAAAACTCCGTGGCGTTCGAACCGATTGCGACCACCGGCGGCAAACGTAAACGAGGGCGGCCCAGACTCTATGGCCGCAAGATTCGCCTCTTCACTTTCTTTGAAAAAGTCGACGAGCGATGGAGCACTGCAGAGAGCCCCGTCTACGGCGAGAAGGGCGTCATGATCCGCTATCTGTGTCTGGATCTGGTTTGGAGGCCCATCGGGCGGCTGGCCCGCTTTGTACTCGTGGAACATCCTGACCGCGGGCGAATCATGTTTCTGTGTACGGATCTGACCATGAACCCCATTGAGGTCATTCGACTCTACGGCCTGCGCTTCAAGATCGAACTTTCGTTCAAGCAGGCTGTTCGCACGCTTGGCGTCTATGCTTACCACTTCTGGATGATGGGCATGGACAAGATCGGCAGCCGCTCGGGAGACCAATACCTGCACCGAAAAACAGATGCTTACCGCGATGCCATCCGACGAAAGCTCGCGGCCTATCACCGTCACATCCAGATCAGCCTCGTCACACAGGGCGTTCTCCAGTGTATTGCCGCGACCTCGCCCTCGCTCGTTTGGTCGAGCTTCGGCTCTTGGCTCTGCACCATCAGGCCGGGAATCCCGCCCTCGGAGCTGGTCGTCATGACCGCCATGCGAAACGCGCTCCCGGAATTTCTCACTGGTTCTGGTCCAGCCTCAATCCTACGAAAATTCCTCCGCGACAGGATCGATCTCAATAGAGCCGAGGGCTTACGCCTCGCCGGTTAGGCAAAAAATGCGGTAGTCTTGAGTTAAGAGACAAAAGATGCTTGTCTCCTGTTACGACGAACTGCGCAAGACCTTCGACCGCGGCTTCAATGTACTTGTTATCATCAGGATCTGCGGCAACCGCATGAATGCGCAGATCTCCGTCCACCGGTTGGGCGATAAGTTCGATCGATGCAACCCACAGATCTAGATCCTCATTCGAAGTTTTGATGTACTTGCGAACCTTTGGGTACAAGAATGAACGGCGTAATTCCGCCAAAATGGAATGTGAGACAACCAGCTCAAAGGTGTTTCTTTCGAGCAAACTTCTCAGGATCCGCCCGGATGCACCTTTCGGCTAGATCACGGCGCTGATCATTACATTAGCATCGAGGACGGCTCGGAGCACAGGTTACCTGTGTCGGGCTTTGCGCGTGCGGTGTTTGGCTTCATCCGCTATCCGTTCGGCTAGCGCCTCAGAGGGCTTTCCTTCCTGCCGTTCAAGGACCCGTAGCAGGTGCATTCGCGCCGCCCGCCGCATCTGCTCGAACCGCTCCACCGGCACGACGGCAGCAAGGGGCTTGCCCTTGCGCTCAATAATAAATTGGTCGTTGCGTAGCGCAACTCGATTCAAAATATCACCAAGTCGCTGGCGAACCTCTAAGGTCGAAATTTTCTCTGTCATAGTAACAAGTATAATAGTTGTTACAGTTACACAGGTCAAGCAAGAGAGCGAGATGATGGTGCTTTGGACCCCCAAATACTTCCGACGGTTCACTTTGCCGGAATGCGAAGCGCCCGAGAGGGGAACGTTCATTTTCACGTTTTCGCAATTGAGCAACCGTGAAAATTACGGCGTTGAGTTGACACCGCCTTGCGCTTGGCCGGTCAGAAGGCAAGCTAACCAAGGCCAAGCGGGACGCACGGATTGTCCAGGCGGTGCATCGTTACGGATATAGCCAGAGGGAGGTTGCAGGCTTTCTCGGCCTGCACTACGCTACGGTCAGCCGGTTGGCAAACAGGCTTTGATATAAGAAACGATTCTGCTGAAAAACCCTACGAATGCTTCGACTGGGCTCAGCATGAACGGAAAATCTCCAATGATTTCAACCGCTCCTCCGTTCGTCCTGAGGCTCTCGAAGGATGAACGGAGGGTTTTTCAGCAGAATCAGTAAAGGAATTTTGGCCGATTCCTTTTCGCGGCGCTGATCGATCAGTCAACTGAGAACGTCGTTGGAGGAAGGATGAACATGCACAAAATATCTCTTCCGCTTGGTTTTTTTATTTTGCTGGGTGTTATGGCCACCGTGTGGCCGCATGAATTGGCCAATGCGCAGAGCGCGCCGTTCTATCAAGGTAAAACCATGCGCATCGTTGTCGGCTTCACCCCCGGCGGGCTTTACGACCAGTACGCGCGCCTTTTGGCGCGCTACATGGGAAAACATATTCCGGGCAATCCCAATATCATCGTGCAAAACATGCCCGGCGCGGGGTCGATTATTGCAACTAATTATGTGTCCAACGTCGCCAAACCGGACGGGCTTACCCTGGGAAAAATCGGCAGCGGCATTTACTTGGACCAACTGCTCGGCGTGAAGGAAGCTCAATTCGATCTGCGCAAGATGCCTTTTATTGGCAGCGTCGATCAACGGGACTTGATGATGTATATGCGCGCCGATGCGCCGTGGAAATCCATAGAGGACATCCTCAACGCCAAAGAGCCTCCCAAGTGCGGTGCAACCGGAACCTCCGATCTCACCACCATCTTGATCAACATCATGGAGGACACCCTGGGCACGAAGTTCACCAACGTGCGCGGCTATCCCGGCGGCGTCGAGATCGATCTGGCGATCGAGAAAGGCGAGCTGCATTGCCGCGGCACCGGCATCACCACCCATTTTGCCCGCGAGCCTTATCCTACCTGGCATAAGAACGGCTTCGACCGTCATATTCTGCAAACCGGCAGCAAAAAAGACCCCCGCGTTGGCGATGCGCCGACCCTTCCGGATCTCATGGAAAAGAGAAAAACCCCGGCCCTGAGCCGGAGCGTAGCGAAGCTCTTGCTGCTTTCCGCCACGGTTGGGCGCCCTTTGGTGACCACGCCGGGAGTACCCGCCGAGCGCGTAAAAATGCTGCGCGAAGCCTACATAAACGCCTTCAAGGAACCCGATCTGCTCGCCGAAGCGAAAAAAGCCCGCATGGATGTCCAGTTGCTCCCCGGCGAAGATGTCGAAAAAGACTTTCGCGACGCGATGACTCAACCGAAGGAAGTCGTGGCGCGGGTCAAGAAATTGATGGAATGAATTTCGGCTTTATTCAGCGCTGTTCGATTTGTCCTGAAAATAGTTGTTGAACAGCTGTAGGTTCTTGGTTTTTCATTCATGCCTTGCCCAGTTTTAGGATTCACCCGCAGCCCAAAGAGTTTTGTTCTCGCGCCAAGACGCCAAGAGCGCAAAGAAAAATATCTTTCTGTTCCTCCGAACTTGGCGCGCTTTGCGCCTTTGCGCGAGTCATCATGCGCGGTCGTGGTCTTGGTTACGACTAAATTGCACAAGAGTGCCGGCGCATGAAGCCTTATGTGCGGTTCAGCGCGCTGACATTGGGCGCGCTGTTCCTGGTCGCTGCGGCGGCTGCCGGGGTCGAACTCTGGCGCGAAGGCGATTTACTTGCCAATCCGAAACTCAAACCCGCCGCCGCGTGGCTGATGAGCGGCGCGCTGTTTTTGGCCATCGGGTTGCGCGGCTGGCGCCGACGACGACGCAACGGCACGGATTAAAACACGGCAATGAGCAATAGATCTCGTTGCGGGGAGGCCCACCTCCCTTCGACGTTGCTCAGGGCATGCTTTCCTCCCCCGCGCGACCAGACTGCGTCGCAATTCGCTCGGAGCCCTTCGACAAGCTCAGGGCGAACGGGTAAGTACTTGAATTTACGCTTAGGCAATACTGTTCGTGGTGAGGCTCTCGAACCATGAACAGTATTACGACACAGTTCCGACGCGGATGAAGGAGGGGGATTGAACGGCTTGAACGATTGGAACGCTTTGAACGAAGCGCAGCAACGACATCGATTACAGGGGTCGCCCCGACAAATTTTTAGGGACGCGATGCAGTGTTTACTTAAGCGTCTTCCGCAAAATACGGATGGCGGTGGCCGCGTCCAAGGCGTTATCGAAAGCAAAGTAAGTCACGGCGCGCTGTCCCACCGCGGCGCCTGAGATGCCGCGCAGATTAATTCCTTCATCGGCCAGCGCGCGGGTCATTTTGGTACCCAACCCGGCCCTGTCAGGACCTTCCACCCGCACCGAATGGATGCTGTCGGTCGTTTGGAAGCCCGCGGCCCGGGCGGCAGTCTTTTGTTTTGCTCCCGTGATCGGCGTGACGAAGACAACCCCAGTGCCCGGTTTATCCGGAGCGCGGCGCGCGATCACGAACGACAGGTTCGCACCCGCATTATTCAAGGCCGCTAATTTGGTAGATAGGCCACCGGGCCGATCAGTGATTTCGCCCACCCATACGTCCACTTTATTAATAGCGTACGCCATGACCGCACCTCCTTGACAGATTTGATGACAAGTTCGATTGCAGGCCCCGTGGTAGGCTCCTGTTTTCTGAGCCGCTCATACCACCGCGCTGAAGTTACTGTCAAGTGGCTAATGAGTTTGCGATTCGCTGCGCCGTTGCTCGATGGCATAGCGCACCAGCGCGGCGTAGCGGTAGACGACATGGGCGAACTTCCCGTAGGGCGCTGTGATGAAGAGGCCGCCAACTACGCCCAGGTGAATAGCCAATAGAGTTCCCATTGCCGCAGTCTCGCGCAGCGCGAGCAGCAGCATGCCCGTCAAGCTGGTGAGAAACAGCAACCACAGAAAAGCTACGTCCATGCTGCGCATAGATTGCACGGCCGGAGCGCGGTCGCTTTGCCGCTTTAAAAAAAGCAAACCGATGGTGCCGATCAGCAATCCCACACCACCGGCGGTGCCCAGAACCACGGGCCAACTTATATAAGGATAAGGCGCCTGCCAGCCCAGAAAGTGATCGTAGAAAGCGGCGATGCTTGTGGCTGCGAAGTCGAGTAGAAATCCGTAAAAGACCAGATGGTGAAACCACAGTCTCGAGCGTGAAAAGCGCTCGCCCGGATAATTGCATCCGGCGCCGCCGCCTTTCATGTAGGCCAGGCCGAAGGCGTCTTTGGTCGCGCGCCAGAAGGCGCTGGGATCGACGACGTCGGATACCTTCCCCTGGGTCTCGCGCCAAAAGCGCACTGCGCCAATTATGAAAATCCCAAGGCCATAAAGCATAATTACCAACGGCGGCACCGTCATCGCGACAAACGGCACGACGCGGTAAGAGGCCCCCTCGCCTAGATGAACGCCGCGCAAAATATCCCAGCCTTTGAATGCCAGCACGAGGCCGAGAATGACGATCACCGCCGCCGTGGTAATCACGCTCACCGCCAGCCCGTTGCGTTTGAACAAGCCGGATAAAATGGCCGGCCAAGCGAACTCGCGGTAAGTATCGGCGCGCAGCTCGGCCATGACCTTTGGGATGTTTATCGCGAATTCGTGGGGCGGGGCGTACTGGCAGGCGTAGTAGCAGTCGCAGCAATCGAAGCATAGGTTCGCCAGATAGATAAGATCGGCCTTGGTAAAAATCCGGCGCTGCTCCATGGCGGGAAACACCGCGCAGTAGCCTTCACAGTAGCGGCAGGCGTTGCAGATCGTCATCTGCCGCGCGCCGTCTTTCAATAGCTCAAGCGCAGGCATAGAGCGCCGCCTCCTGTCCGGCAATCCGGCCAAACACCGAGCCGATCGTCAATCCAAAGCCGGCGAGATAACCTTTGCCGAGAATATTGCCAGCCATCACTTCGCCGGCGGCGTATATATTTTTCGCCGGCTGGTCGTTTTGCATGATCACCCGCGCCTGTTCATTCACGGTAACGCCGAGATAGGTAAACGTGATGCCGGGCCGCAGCGGATAACCGTAGTAGGGCGGCGTGTCGATGGGACGCGCCCAGTGGCTTTTCGGCGGATCCAACCCTATGGTGCGACATTCATCCAGGCTGCCGGGATCAAATCTGCCTCCGCTCACTGAGCGATTGAATTCAGCGACGACGGTGACGAGGGCGCGCGGCTCAATACCGAACGCCGTAGCCAGCTCGGCAATCGAGCCGGCTTCAACCGGCGGAAACACCGACGGCATGAATTGCGGCAGTCCTTTGGAGTCGACGATGGAGTACGCGATCTGCTCCGGTTGCGCCGCGATGAGTTTCCCCCAGATCGCGTAGCGCTTCGGCCAGAAATCCTCGCCCTCGTCGTAAAAGCGTTTAACCTCTTTGTTGACGACGATGCCGAACGGCACGCTGTCCAGCCGCGTAACAATGCCGCCGTCGAATTTTGGCGCGCGCGCGTCGAGCGCCACCGCGTGACAACCACGCGGGTCGCCCACCGGCTTGGCGCCCCCATCGAGAAGCTGTTTCAACATCCGGCCCTGATTATGCGGCGTGCCGCGTATGATGAAGTTGTCGGCGGCGTCGCCCCAATACTCTTTCAGCCATGGGATATTCGCTTCGAAACCGCCGGCGGCAACGACCAGCGCTTTCGCCGCGACTTCTTTAGGCGCGCCATTGTGAAATGCCACCGCAGAGGCGAATCGCCCGCCACTCATTTGCAGTTCGCGCACTTCAGATTCGTAAACAATTTCCACGCCGAGCTTTGCCGCCGTGTCGTAGTAAGCGTTCATCATCGCTTTGCCGCCGCCGAGCATAAAGAGATTGGTGCGCCCCAGGTGCAGCGTGCCGCGCAGCGGGCGTTGCCAGCGCACGCCGTTGGCCCGCATCCAGTCGCCGAGCGTTTCAGACTCGCGAATGGTCAAACGGGCCAGACGCTCGTTGGTCGCGCCGCCAGTGACCCCCCAAAGGTCCTGCCAAAACTCATCTTCACCGTAAGCACCGGTGACGTATTCGGTGGCCGCTCGATGCATATAACGGATATCGCGAGTGTGGCGGCTGTTGCCGCCGCGAAAATCTCTTATCGCGCACTCGAGCAAGAGTACCCGCGCGCCGGCGCGCCGCGCGGTAATCGCCGCGCACAGCGCCGCGTTGCCGCCGCCGACAACGAGAACGTCCAATGGGGCGATGAAATCCGTCATTATTCGAAAAGAATCCCTGCGGGCCAATAAAGTCCAAGCAGGCGACTCATGATTACCGCCAGGCCGACAACAATGCCGCAATAGATCAGGCCATGAAGCCAGCGCATCTTGACCCAGCCGTAGAGGAAACCGAAAGTGAAAATAGCGGTCGCGATGCCGAACCCTAAAAATAAAATAAGCAAGAGATACAAAATGAGAGAAAAAAAATAGCCCAGGGCCAATATAATTTTCTTCCGCGTCTCGCCCCCGGGCTCTACGCGAGTGGCGCGCATTTCAAGAACGATCTGGGTTGCAGCCATGAAAACGGCAGGGATCGTAGCCGCCATTGGAAAGATAGCGCCCAAGTATGGAAATGACTGCGCCTCATAGAGCGCCGCCGCGGCGACAAGCAAAACCGAAAGAGTGAAAAGTACGGACGGAACTTTTCCAAGAATAACCGCTCCCTCGGTGGATTCCTCGGCGGGGATATTCTTACCGCTGCGTTTTCCCCAGACGATCCATGCGATGGACGCGATCAGCAAAAGGCCGAGAACGATCACTCCGGGCCGAAGCAACCATTCCATGTCGTATCGGCTGATGGATAGCCACAGGTACTGCTCGGTGGGCTTGGTCAGAACGAAGCCAACCAGAAAAGGGGCGCGCGGCCAACCCAACTGCTTCATGAGCCAACCCAGCAATCCCAATCCCAACATGGCGTAGATATCTCCGAAGTGCTGAGAGCTCTGAAAAGCGCCGAAAAAAATAGTGACCACTATGGCCGGAGCTAGCCGCGCGAAGGGAATCCAGGTGAGCCGCGCCAGCGCCGGGCTCAAAAAAAGGCACAGCGCGGCGCCCATGGTGTTGGCGATGGCGAAACTCCAGATAATTGTAAAAATCAGATCGAGGTTTTCCTGAACCATGCGCGGGCCGGGCTGAATGCCGTAGAAATACAACGCGCCCAACAAGATCGCGGCCGGGGCGCCGCCCGGAACGCTGAAGAGAAGCGTCGGGATGAAGTCTCCCGCCTCAACGGAATTATTGGCGCTCTCCGGACCGATCACGCCGCGAATATCGCCCTTGCCGAAGCGCTCTTGGTCGCGCGCCATGGCAACGACATGTCCATAGGCCATCCAGGATCCCGCCGTGGCCCCGATGCCGGGAAGAATTCCGGCCCAGACACCGATGAGGGACCCGCGCACCACGATCCCCCAATGTTGGACCACGTCCCTCACTCCCTGGAGCCAGCCATGGCCCAGGTCGACGCGCTCGGCGATTTGGCCGCCTTTGGCCAGGAGATCGATA
>DASWHT010000084.1:0-7609 GCA_036398075.1 Binatia bacterium
CGGGATGATCCTGGCGGTGTTTCCCTCAATGGCCCATTCCAAAGTCGTATTGGGACCGATGTGGAGTTTTTTTCTGACCTCCGACGGAACGGAGACCTGGCCGCGTTTCGTAACTTTGTTACGCATCATTTAAAATTTACAAGATGGGTTGTTAAAATACCAGCAATCCATAGTAATTGCTTGTGTTCGGCGTGGCTGGCTTTTGGCCAAAAATCCCCCCTCTTCGCCTTTTGAAAATGGGGGTGAAGGAACAGTCTCCCCGGTGGAAGATGAACGATGCAGGCTTTCGTGCTGTAACCGGCCGTCTTCCACGGGGTAAAGGGAGATTTAGAGGGATTTTTTAATCTGCTCAAAGCGACTTTGACGCGACCTTGGCAGTTGGCGAGAAACGCCATCGGAGAAGCGTTAGACTTACTTTTTTGCTCGTCGGAGTCGTTTCAAAATCTCCCGCGCCGCGTAGTAACCTGGGAGTCCGGTCACGCCTCCGCCCGGATGCGTGCCGGAACCGCAGAGATAAAGATCCTTAACCGGCGTCCCGTGGCCCGCCCAGCCCGGGAGCGGGCGCAGGAAGAAAATCTGGTCCAGGGCCATTTCAGCGTGATAGATATGGCCGCCGGTCAGACCGAAAACCTGTTCCAGGTCCAGTGGCGTCAGCACCTGGCGATGCAGGATTGAGTCCTTAAATCCCGGAGCATACTCCTCGATCAGGTCGACAACGTTATCGCCTAAAACTTCCCGTTGCCCGTGCCAATTCCCCTGGCGTAAATCATAGGGCGCGTACTGCATCCAGACCGACATGACATGATTTCCCGCGGGCGCCAGCGACGGATCGGCTGCAGATGGAATAGTAATTTCCAAAAACGGCCGTTTGGAGAAGCGTCCATACTTCGCGTCGTCGGAAGCGCGCTCCAAATAGTCCAGCGTTGGTCCGATATGGATCACCCCGCCCATTTGCCTGCCGGACTCGGCGCCGTGAAATTTCGGCAGCCTATTCAAAGCGAGATTCACTTTCGCCACCGTGCCGCGCGAGCGGATGTTTTTTACCTGCAACAGAAAATGCGGGTCCAGGTAGGTTGGTTCCACCAACGTCAGGAAAGTTTTTTTGACATCGGCGCTGGAAACGACGACGTTTGCGTCTATTTCATCGCCGTTTCGGAGCGCCACTCCCGTAGCGGCACCGTTTTTGGTAACAATGCGCGCGACTTCTTGATCCGTACGAATGTCGGCGCCATGTTGGCGCGCCGCGCGCGCCAGGGCCTGCGGGAGATTGCCGATGCCGCCGCGCACAAAGCCCGCCGTTCTGAGCGCGCCATTGGAGGCGCCGAGTTGGTGGTGCAGAAACAGGAACGAGGTCCCCTGCTGGCGCGGGCCGACGAAGGAACCGAGCAGACCGGCGGCGCCTATGGCGGCTTTGAGCAGATCGGTATCGAACGATTCATCAAGCAAATCGGCGATGCTCATCGGCAGGATGCGCAGAAACTCGTACATCTCCCTTGCGCCGAGTCGATGAAACTTCCAGCCCACTTTGACCAGCTCTCCAAGATTGAGGTTCTCGCGGCTCCCATGATCGGGAAGCGCCACGCCGTAGAGCTCGCGCAGAAAAGACGACAGATTTTTTGCAAGGGCGCAAAACGGCGCGAAATTAGCGGCGTCTTTTTGGGAGAAGCGGCCAATCGCGTCAACGGCCTGCCCCAGATCATTCGGGATCGCGAGTGGGTTTCCTTCAGGCTGCGGCGCGAAGATGAGGGGATCGAGGGGGAGCAACTCCAAGCCATATCGCCGCAAGGCCAAATCGCCGATGATTGCACCGGCAAAGGCGCCGGCCAAATGCGCGCAAGTTGGCATTTTGAACCCCGGAAAAACCTCTTCCGTGGCGGCGCTGCCACCGACAATGCTCCGGCGCTCCAACACCAAAACTTTTTTGCCGGCCTTGGCGAGATAAGCCGCGGTGACGAGCCCGTTATGTCCCGCGCCGATGATGATCGCTTCGTAGCGTTGCATGCGTGTGGTCATTCGCCCTGAGTCAGGTGAAACCGGGCGCGTAGGTGCGGCGGAATCACCGGGCATATCCCAGGCGGTTTAGGAAACAATTTTCGCCGGACTCGAGCGATACCGTCATAGCAGCAATCGAGCAGGTTTCGGGGAAATACTCCGGATACCTCCGCCAACAAGCGGTAAACGCCGCCGAGGCGCCGGAGCAAATGCAAAACGGCGGCTGATTTCACAAGCATCTGCCCAACGTCGCTCTTGACCACGATGCTATCCGGTAGGCCGGCGCGTTGGGAATCAGCAACGACCGTGGCGAAAAAACTTCCCTGAAGCGGCGCGAAATCGAATTTCTCGCCGCCAGGGTCGCGGGCGAGCAAGAAACGAATGAAACCGTGACAAAGACCGCAGTGGCCGTCATAAAAAACCGTGATGATAGAAGCAGGCATGGACATGCCGATGGCTAAAAGTAAGCCGGCGAGCAGTTGCCTACATGCGCCGATCCTTTAGAATTTCTAATGCCGCCAATCTGCCCGAGGCGGCCATGACGCCGCCGCCGGGATGGGTGCATGAGCCGCACATGTAGAGATTTTTGATCGGTGTTCGATATTTCGCCCAACCCGGCACCGGGCGCAGGAAAAAGAGCTGGTCCAACGTCAATTCGCCTTGAAAAATATTACCTTCGGTGAGACCAAACTCCTGCTCCAAATCCCACGGCGTGACCACTTGCCGGTGGAGAATGATGTCCTTCAAGTTGGGCGCGTATTCGCTCAGCGTGTCGATGACGGTATCGCCGAAAGCTTCCCGTTTTTCCGGCCAGGTACCCTCTCGCAGATGATAGGGCGCGTACTGCACGAAGATCGACATGACATGTTTTCCAGGCGGCGCCATGCCGGGGTCGAGCATCGAGGGCAGGATGATGTCCATGTAGGGCCGGCGCGAGAAGTCGCCGTACTTGGCGTCGTCATAGGCTTGCTCGATGTAATCGAGGCTCGGGCTGATCGAGATCGCGCCGGCCAAATGCGGGCCTTCTCCCGGCCACGACGTAAAATTCGGCAGGGCGTCCAAGGCGAGATTCACTTTGGCCGACGAGCCGCGAATCTTGAAATTTTTCACTTGGCGCAGAAACTCGGCGTCGAGATGTTGGGAATCGACCATTTTTAGGAAGGTCCGCTTGGGATCGACGCCGGAGACAACAACCTTGGCGTGATATTCTTCGCCGCCGCTTACCACGCCATAGGCGCGGCCGCTTTTGACCAGCACCCGGTCCACGGCCGCCGCGGTCCTGATTTCGGCGCCATGATGGCGCGCGGCATCGGCGATGACCCGGCTTATGGCACCCATGCCGCCGCGGGCAAAACCCCAGGAGCGAAAGGCGCCGTCGAGCTCGCCCATGTAGTGATGCAAGAGCACGTAAGCCGTCCCGGGCGAGCGCGGCCCCATGAAAGTGCCGATGATGCCGCTGGCGGACATGGTGGCCTTGAGCACGTCCGTCTCAAACCATTCGTCGAGAAAATCCGCCGAGCTCATGGTCATGAGCTTGGCGAGATCATAAAGCAGTTTCTCTTCGAGACCGCGGAACTGTTTGCCTACCTCGGCGAGCCCCAAAAGCTCTCTTGGGTTCCAGGAGGTGGGATCGGGAGGAATCAAGCCGAGCATGGGCTTGACCGCCATCGCCATCTGGACCATGAGCTTGCCGTATTCTTCATAGGCTTCGGCGTCGGTCGGTGAATGGCGCGCGATTTCGCGCCGCGTCCGCGCGTGATCGCCGCAGCGGAACAGATAATCGCCGTTGGGCATTGGCGTAAACGTGCTATCGAGCGGGATGATCTCGAGATCGTAATTCGGCAGCTCCAACTCGCGGATCACTTCCGGACGAAGCAGGCTAACGACATACGAACAGACGGAAAATTTGAATCCAGGATAGATTTCTTCGGTCACCGCGGCGCCACCGAGGACATGGCGCCGCTCCAGGACGAGGACTTTTTTCCCGGCCCTGGCGAGATAGGCCGCTGTGGTCAGGCCGTTGTGGCCGCCGCCGATGATGAGCGCATCGTAGTTGGACATGGCCATGAGTTGCTTAAAAGGGCATATTTGGTAATTTCTGGTGCGAAGTCAACGCTCCGACCGGAGTCCCAGTCGAATCCAAATGACGTTTGGATCACGGAATCAGAAAAAGATGACTCGCGCAAAGGCGCAGAGGCCGCCAAGGAATAAGAACAATAAATTCGAAGCACGAAAGAGGCCCCGCGGACCGAAATTCGAAACAAATTCAAATGATTCAAAAACTACAAATTCCAAACGAGCCCAAATCGGATTCGAGGTTTTAGATTTTCCTGGTTTGGGATTTATTTTGGCCCTGGTTTGTTTCGGATTTCGTGCTTCGGATTTCGGATTTTAATTTGGTGGCGTCCTTTCGACTTCGCTCAGAACAGGCTTGGCGCGATAGTCTTTGTCGAAGTCGTGCTGTTGAACATTTCAAGCGTAAGAATCGAACAATATAGATGGCCATCGGAACCGCTTTTCACTCCCGAACCTCGGCGCTGTGCGCGAGCCAGAATTGGCGCGTGTGGTCCGGCTACTTCGTCGCCAGTTCCTATGAGACCGTACACGACTACGAGTATCACGCCATCCGCAATACCGCGGCGCTCATCGATATATCGCCGCTTTACAAATATGACATTGGCGGCAAGGACGCCGTAAGGCTGGTCAACCGCGTAATCACCCGCGACGCGGCCAAGTGCGCGGCGGGCCAAGCGCTCTATGCGTGCTTGTGCGACGGCGCGGGCAAGGTGATTCAGGACGGCACGGCGTTCAGGCTCGCCGAAGATCATTTTCGCTTTCATCTCGCCGATCCGGGCTTGCGCTGGCTAAAACTCAATGCGGTGGGAATGAATGTGCAGATTCAGGAATGTTCGGAAGCGGTTGCCGCGCTTGCTTTGCAGGGGCCTAATGCGCTCGATATTCTGCAGCGGGCCGTAGACAGAGACTTGAGCGGGCTCAAATTTTTTCGCCTCACCAACGGTAAAATTAACGGGACTCCGGTGCTGGTATCGCGCACGGGTTACACCGGTGATCTGGGCTACGAGGTGTGGCTCAGCTGCGACCAGGCGGAGGGCATCTGGGATACTCTGGTGGCGGCGGGTAAAAACTTCGGCATCAAGCCGGCCGGCATGCTCGCCCTGGACGTGGCGCGCCTCGAAGCCGGATTTATTTTGTTGGAAGTCGACTACATCGGCGCCGACAAAGCGGTTATTCCATCGCAAAGATATTCGCCTTACGAAATCAGTCTCGGCTGGACGGTGGATTTGAAAAAAGACCATTTCGTCGGACACCAGGCGCTCAGGGAAGAAAACCGGCGCGGTCCGGTCCGGCAAATTGTTGGGCTGGAGATCGACCTTCGGGCCTACGAGAACCTTTTTCAAAAGGCCGGGCTGGCGCCGCATATCTCGTTGACGGCCTGGCGCGGCGGAGTACCGGTTTATCGGGACGGCAAGCAAGTGGGGCAGGCCACCACCGGTGGCTGGTCGCCGGCTCTGAAGAAGTACGTCGCGCTTGCTACCTTGCAGAGAGGCAACACCGAGATCGGTTCCCGAGTGGACATTGAAGTGACGGTGGAACACCAGCGCAAGACCGTCGGCGCAAAGGTGGCGAAGCTGCCGTTTTTCGACCCGCCGCGCAAACGGGCGGTGTTCGCGAAAGGAGAAAAGAACTGACCGTGATGCAAAACAGAGCCGATCCGCCGCCAACAGAGGGCCCAGGCCGCGGCGGTTGCGGATAGACACGCCGGTCGCGGGTTTAGAGACCCGCCGGGGCGTTGGAGATCAGAGGGGTCTGGTTGCGCAACACCGCGATGCGCCGGTCCCGCTCGCGCGCGAAGCGCTGTAGCTCCGCCCGCGCCAGCCGCTCACTGCGCGGGATTTTCACCGTTAGGAAATTGATTTTTTTGCCGCCCTGGAGAAATTCGAAGTGCAGATGAGGGCCCGTTGCATGCCCCGTCTGCCCCACGAAACCGATTACGTCACCGGCGTTAACTTCCGCGCCTCTGCGAATCCCGGCGACGATGCGCGAGAAGTGTCCGTAACGGGACGAATAACCTCCAAGGTGGCTTATCTCCACGCAATTCCCATATCCTTCGCGCCATCCGCTGAAGGTCACCTTGCCGCTTCCAATCGCGTTCACGGGCGTGCCGGCGGGCGCGGCGTAATCGATCGCCTGGTGCGGCCGGAGCGTTCTGAAAATCGGATGGCGCCGCGCCATGCGATAGGGCGATGAGATTCGAGTAAAGCTGAGCGGAGCGCGCAGGAAAAAATTGCGCAGCTCCTTGCCTTCGCCGTCGTAGTAGGAAACATGTCCGTTGTCGGTGACGAAGTGAAAAGCGCTATGGACTTTGCCGTCCGCTTGCACGTCGGCGGCGAGCACCCGCCGTGGAACGCGCCGGCCATCGGCGTAACGGGTCTCCTCCACGACGACGGTGAAATCGTCTCCTGGCTTGAAGTCGGAAAAGAAATCGATGTCATATTCGAAGATGCGCGCCAGCTCCAAAACCTGCTCCGGCGCCAACCCCGCTGCGACGCCGCTTTGATAGAGACTTTCGTCGATCGTTCCGTGAATTACACGCGTCCGTCTCGTAAACGGCATTTCTCGGCGTTCGACCGTCCATCCTTGCGTCGTGGCTTTGGCGCGCACGATTTTGTCATCGAGGACAACTTCCATGGCTTGAACCGTTTTATCGCCGGGATGGAGCAGGAGTTGCACACTGTTGCCCGAGCGCAATTTTCTTGGATTGAGCAAGGGCCGCAACTTGGCGATGAGATCGTGGGCGGAGGGTGGCTTGACGCTGTGGCGGGTGAGCACGGACAGGAGCGTGTCTCCGCGCCTGAGTTTCACATCCACCCGCGACGCCGGTTGGGGAGCAGGGGACGATAGGTTAGGAGCTTTCTTTGGCTCGAAAGAGCTATCCAAGATTGGCGCGCACAATAAAAACGCAATGACAACCGCTCCCCAACCCGCGGCGCGAAAAGCAGGCGCGCAATCATCACACGAAAAAACGCTTCCAATCACTCGAAAATTTTTCATCCCGACCCCGCAAAAGCTTTTCCACTCTTTTACAGAATCATTTCTGCGCGGTCAAAGAAAAAAGCGAGAAAAAATGCTTTTTGCGAGAAGGTTGGCCGCCGAGTATGGCGAGGCCGCCGCGCAAACGGGCGGTGTTCGCGCAGTCCGAAAGAATTTAACCACAAAGAGCACATAGAAAAGATTGTACGGGCAGCCCTATGTGGCTGCCCGGAGCGGGTGTCGGAGAGGAGGATTTAACCGCAAAGACCTGTCCTGAGCGAAGTCGAAGGAACGCACAGGACGCAAAATTTTTCTCTTGCGCGCTTCGCGCCTTATGTGACCTTTGTGCTCTTTGTGGTAAATTTTCGTCTTTGCGGTTAAATTAATTTAGCGCAACAGCCGCACGGGGATGCCGCGGTCATGCAAGTACTGCTTGCACGCTGCGATGGAGTACTCCCGGTAGTGGAAGATCGACGCCGCCAGCGCCGCGCTGGCTTTACCCTGGGTCAGCCCGTCGTAGATATGTTCCAGGTTCCCCACGCCGCCCGAGGCGATCACGGGAATC
>DASWHT010000085.1:0-15533 GCA_036398075.1 Binatia bacterium
ATTTCGCGTTGTGCTGAAAATTCACCTCGTGAAAACGCGGGCCGCGCCGTTTCGCTTCTTTTTCCCCCAGTTGGGAATAATTCTTCCACGCGCCGCCGAGAAAGCCGCGCCCCAGGGCGTAGTACGCCACATAGCCGATCCCCAGATCGCGCGCCAGCGGAATCGTGTCCTTCTCATAATCGCGCGTCCAAAGGGAATATTCGCTTTGCACTGCGGTCACCGGGTGGGCCGTGTTGGCGCGGCGTAAGGTATCGCCGCCGGCCTCGCTGAGGCCAATGTGGCGCACCTTGCCTTGCTCGATCAGCCGCGCCATCGCGCCGACGGTGTCTTCGATCGGCACCTTGGGATCGACGCGATGGACATAGTAGAGATCGATGTAATCGGTATTTAACCGCCGCAGCGAATTCTCGCAGGCCCAGGAAACGTACTCCGGTCTTCCTTCCACTTCGCGCCCCTCGGCCCAGGGCTGCCCGCGCAGGTTACCGAATTTCGTGGTGAGCACCACTTGCCCGCGCTTGCCCTTGAGCGCCTTGGCAAGGATATCTTCGTTGTTGCCGTTGTTATGATCGGCGGTGTCGATAAAATTCACGCCGATGTCGATGGCCCGATGAAGCACGGCGACCGCCTGCTTTTCATCAGCATCGCTGAGCTTGCCCTGAAACGGCGGGCAGCCGTAGCCGATGGCTGAAACTCTCAACTTGTTAATGCCGAGATAGCGATATTGCATCATGCTACTCCTTCATCGCGGGACAATGGTTTGGATAAGCGGCTCGACCCGCTTTCAAACGAAGACACTGATACCGTAGGGGCGCGCCCTCACCCCGGGAGAAGGCAGTGCTAGACCGAAGAAAGAAATCAAACGACCAATGGCGCAAGGTGGGGCCGTCCATGCCCCCTCAATCGGTTATCCTTTCAAGAGATGGCCGAACATTTCCTGTGCCTTTTTGACGATCTCCTGACTCGGGGCATTCACTTTCGGGAATTTATCCCGCCATTCGTACGGCCGGGTCGCGTCGATGACCATGCGGGAATTCGTGAAATCTCTGACCTTGCGCTGTTCCGGTGTCAGCCGTGGATCGGCCGGCGTGCTGCGCATGCGCCGCAGTATATCGACCGATGTCGCGGGGTCGTAACGCGAAAGAGTTGCCCACATCAGCTGATCGAGATTCGAGACATCGATATCATCGTCGACAACGATCACCATCTTGCAGCCGTATACCGACGCGCCACAACTCGCCGCCAACACACCCACCTGCTTGGCGTGGCCGGGATAGCGCTGCTTTATGGCGAGCGCGACCAGCATGCGCGAAGCGCCGATCTCGTGCGGCCAAACTTGCGTCACATCCGGCACGCCCGCGTTGCGCAATTGCTGTTTCACCATGGCCGAGCGCATGATGGCGCGGTAGCGCGCCATCTCGTCCGAGCCGCCGCCGATGGGCGGCACGCCGAGAATAATGGGATCGTTGCGATGATAGACGGATTCGACTTCCAGCACCGGCTGCGCGCTTTCGTCGGAGGCATAATAGCCGGTCCATTCGCCGAACGGCCCTTCGAATTTCCGGTTATCGTTATTTAAGAAACCTTCGAAGACGATTTCGGAGTTGGCCGGGAACGGCAGGCCCGTAATCTTGCCGCGCACCACTTCCACGGGCTGGCCGCGCATGCCGCCGACGACATCATACTCGCACACGCCGTAGGGGTGCTCCGTGCCGGCCATGAAGAAAAACAGCGGATCGCCACCGAGCACCAGCGCCAAGGGCATCTTCTGCCCCTTGCTGAAGTATTTCTGCCGGTGCATGTAACCGTGCTTGCCGGGCACCATCAGCAAGCTGACGCTTTTCGGGTCTTGAATCATGGCCCGGTAGCAACCGGCGTTGATCCATTTTTCGTCAGGGTCCATCGTGACGGAATAGCAACCCGTTCCGATATAACGCCCGCCGTCGTTCACATGCCAGATCGGTGCCGGGAATTTCAGGATATCGACTTCGTCGCGTTGGAGAATATTCTCAAAGATTGGCCCACTATCGACGAAAGTCGGCGCGAGATGTTGCGGATTCTTCTGATAATGCTCGAAGTAGGCGTCGCTCAACTCTTGTTTGGTCAGGCCCTGGGGAAATCCAAAGGTCATGGCGCGCCGTTTTCCGGCGAAGGTATTGATGATAACGCGAAAACCCTTGGGACACCCCGGAACTTCGTCAAAGATCACCGCAGGCCCGTCATCCGGGGGAACGACGACATCGGTCGCCAAGCCGATCTCTTCCTGCCATGAGGCGCCGAGAACTATCTTCAGCTCGCCGAGCTTCTCCGCTTCGCGCATCCACTCGCGCAGGTCAGTAAACGCAATATGCGGTTGAATTTTTGAGCTGTCGAACATGGTTTGTTCCTCTCGAATTAGTCTCTACCGCTAAATAAATCTTAACAACCCTCGTGATCCTTTCTCTCCCCCTCGATGGGGGAGAGTCAGAGTGGGGGTGTGGGCTTAATAGCAGACCAAGCGCAAAATCTTTCACCCTCATCTTAATCTTCCCCCGTCAAACGGGGAAGAAACTGTCGAGGACGAATCGGGCAGATATTGGACAATTTAACATAAACATCAGCGTGATCGAAATTGATCTACACGATCAATGCCGGTCGAGCCAGTCGCGAATGATCCGGTTGGTCTCCTCCGGCTTCTGCCAGAAGAACCCGTGGCCGCAGCCGTCGATCACTTTGTACTCCGCGCCTTTGATATTGTCACGCAGATGCTCGGTGGTGATGACGTGATTGCCGGTATCGGCGTCGACTTTGTCCTCGCTGCCGACGATGCAGAGAGTCGGCGTTGTGATCTTGTGCAGTAACTCGCCGGTCTCGTGTTGATTGCGCGCAATCACGTGATACAGGTAGGGTTCCAACTTCGGCGCGTTGTCCCAAAACGATTTGAAGAGTTCCTGCAAAACTCCGGGATTCGCTTTGGCGAATTCCTCGGGGAAAAAGAACTTGCTCTGGAAGTGGTGCCACATATGCTCTTTGTAGCCCCGCGAAATCAAGCTTTCCAAATTGTTAACCGTCAGCCACCTCGGATAATCAGGCAAGCCCATGGCGCCCGAACCACAAGCCGCCTGAATCATGCTGCGGACTCTCCCTGGATGATCGATGGCCATCCACTGGCATACCCGCCCGCCCATCGAGTGGCCGATTATATGGGCCGGCTCTTCAATCCCGATAGCATCGAGCAAATTGATGGCATCTTGCGCGAACTGCCGAGTTGAATATGGCCCCTTCGGCGCATCCGACTTTCCCACGCCGCGGTGATCGTAAACAATCGCCTGGCAACGATCAGTGAAAGCCGGTACTTGTTTCAACTTCCAGGGCTCGCCGGGCCAGCCCGTACCCGAAACGAACAGAAACGGCACACCACTGCCGTAACTTTCAAAGTGCAAGTTTACGTCGCCGGCTTGTGTGCAGGGCATATTTACTGACTTCGCGGCAACCCCACGAGTTGCGCCGTTCGATCAATCCGGCCAAATCGTTAAAACAACGGACCCCCCACGGCTTGAACTATTTGAACGTTTTGAACGAGTGGAACGCGTGAAGCGCGCTTCACGGTACAAACATCGCGTCGATCACGCCGACTCCCTCTTTGGCATAGATGCCCAGCTCGACGCTCTCTTTTAGATAGCGCTTCTCGATATCGAGATTGGTCTTGTCCGGCCATGAAAAGTCCGGTGGCAGCAAGAACTGCCGCGTGCGGCTCCAGCCCAATTCGAGTTCATCGGCCTTTTCCAATCCGAATAACGTTTTTGCGTGCTTGCGGAAGTGGGCTTCGTCTTCTTGCACTCCTTTGATCATTTCCTGCCAGGCCGCGCGCAGCTTCGGGATTAACGGCTGGTTCTTACCCATCCAAACATCCAGAGCACCGATCCAACCCAGCATCTTCACCTTCGTATTGAGCAGCCGGTTCAATTCATCTCGAGGCGAGACGAGGACGCGATACTTGCCCGTAGTGAGCAGCTTGGAGGTATGCGCCTCCCAAGTGTAGCCCGCTTCGACATCGCCTCGTTCCAGCACCGCGCTGATGCCGGCGGCGGCGCCGAACTTTTTCAGTTGAAAAAATCTCTCGATGTCCACCCCCTGTTTTTTCATGATGTAGTCAAAGTTATTGTACGCCGAGGTCACTTCCGGCGGCACCGCAAAGGGCTTGTCTTTTAGATCTTTGAGATTCTTATAGGGCGCCTCTTTCCGCACCAGTACCGAATTGTGCGGCGTCATATACGGGGTGATGAGCCGGATTGGAATATTTTTCAGATGCGCCCGCAGCGCTGACTCTGAGGTCGCCAGTCCGACCGGTATCGCGCCGATAGCCAGCAGACGCTCGACGTCGGCGACGCCGGCCCAGCGCGGCTTCATCACAAAGCCATGTTTGCGGTCGATGCCTTTGTCGAGAATGTATTGTCCGCCCAGTCCAAACACCCCGTCTTGGGGTAGGCCCACCTCGATAGTGGGCAACTCCGCCGACCAGCCGCGTGTCGAAGTTCCGGCGAGAACTAGAGAGATGGCGCTCAGCAATCGCACAATTAGAACACGATTTTTCATAATTACACCTCGTCTGTTCCCATGAGCTTCAACACCGATTGCAAGAGAGTCTTCTTGAATTGAATGAACCGTGGATCATCGATGTCTCTATCTCCCGGCGCTAAAGGATTGTCGCATATTTCGATAATGCGCGCCGGCCGCGCGCGGAAGATCACGATCCGATCCCCCATCAAGGCGGCCTCTTCGACATCATGCGTCACCAGGACCGTGGTCTGCTTCAGCCGGGCGCAGATCTGCAGGGTTTGCTCGCGCAACCTGCGCGCGGTCAATTGATCCAGCTTGCTGAAGGGCTCGTCCATCAGCAAGACTTCCGGTTCGATGACCAGCCCGCGGGCAAGCCCGACGCGCTGGCGCATGCCGCCAGAGAGATAGAGCGGAAACTGGTTACGGAAGTCTGACAGGCCAACGAGGTCGAGATATTTTTGTAAACGCCCCGGCCACTGGGACTGCGGAATCTCCATGCCCTTTAGAGCGAAGGTCAGATTTTGCTCGACGCTTTTCCAGTTCAGCAAACGGGCGTCCTGAAAGACGTAACCGAGTTTCGCTTGCCCGCCCTTGGGCGCGCCGTTCTTAGCGACGACTTCAATCCGGCCCTGGTCCAGCCGTTCCAACCCGGAGATGGCATTGAGCAGCGTCGATTTGCCGCAGCCGGAAGGACCCAGCAGGCAGGTGATGCCGAACTCCTTAGTGTCGAAGGAGACGCGGTCAAGCACGAGCATATCGCTGCCATCTTCGCGCGGGAAATACTTCACCGCCCCTTCGACATGCACGTAGGCCATTTAGCGTCTCCACGCCTCGATTTTAGGGCGCCATCGCGTCACGCGGCTTTCTAACCAGCCGATAACGCCGAATTCGATGAAGATCATGACGATGAGAAAGGTAATCGCCCAGGCAAGCACCTGCTTCATGGAAAAGACGTTAAAGCCGCGCACCACTTGGTAGCCAACCCCATTGCTAAAACCGAACATCTCGACGACCACGACGACTTTCCAGGCGAGCCCCAAGCCGTAGCGAATGGCGGCGAGAATATGCGAGATCAGTTGCGGCAGAATCACGTCGATGACTTTCGACCATGGGCTGGCATGAAACGCTGTGCTCATGTCGATCAACTCTTTGTCGATGGACTTGGTGCCCTGCCAAAGGCTGATGGCGAGCATCGGCATGATCGTGATCGCCACCGCGGCGTAGGCGCTGGTTTCGTTCAAGCCGAAGAACATGATCGCGATCACGGCCCACACGAGTCCCGGCATGGTGAGGCCCAGAATCACCGGCGGCTCGAAGAAGTTCTCAAGCGATTTCATCGTGCCCATGACAATGCCCAGAGGAATGGCGATCAACATCGCGATGGCGAAACCGACACCAACGCGCCTGAGCGTCGCACCCATCTCGGAAAAAAACTGGCCGGTATTAACGATAGCGCCGACTTCTTTGAGCGTATCGATCGGATCGGGAATCAGACTCGGCGGGAAAATGAACGTCAGGAGCCACCAGACAATTAGCATTGCGAGGATGGAACCGACTCGCAAAGCGACGGTCTTGGCAGCCTCCCAGGTAGGACCCACCTGGGTCCGTGACGGCAGCGCAACTGCCTCGCCGGCGAGGACGCCGGCGTCTGCGTTCGCCACGAGGGTCTTTTCATCTAGAACCATAACTGGGGGCAATGCTATTGAATCTTGTTTTAGCTGTCAATGACCGAATTGCGGCGATCCGAAACGGTCGGGTATTCCATAATTCGTGCGTATTGAGTTGATACGAAGGCGTGTAATCGGATAATGTAACGCTCCGCAGTACTGGAGTGTCGTGGTTGGTATGAAATCCGTCCGACGGCTATTTATCCTATCGGTGCTATGGGCGCCATTCGGGGGCCTCGTCTTCGCTCAAGACACTTTCTTCAAAAGCAAAACGGTCCGTACTATGAAAGATCCCGAGTTCGCCGCCGAATTGAAAAAAGCAAAGCTGGATTTAAATCCGCTCGACGGCGCGACTTTGGAAAACAACATCAAAGAGCTTTTCGCCCTGGACAACGCGCTAATCCCCAAGTTGACTGAGATATTGAAATAGGAAAGAATCGATTCGCTGAGCTGGCGCAGAGTTCGAGCTCAACACCGGAGAACCAAAATCATGATCGTCGATGCTGATGCCCACGTAGTCGAGACGGAGCAGACCTGGAGTTATCTCGATGGATCGGACAAGAAGTTTAGGCCCCAGCTTTTTCAATCCGACGAAAACCCCAATACCAAACTCTGGTTCCTGGACGGAAAAACTATTGGATTTCGTAATCCTACTTTGACCGAGATGGAGTTAGAAGCGCTGCAGAAACAAACCGGCCGTTCGCTTCAGACGGCGGCGGACGCTCGCGAGCTGCGCGATGTTCAACTACGATTGCAGCATATGGACAAGCTCGGCATCGACGTGCAGATACTCTTCAATACCATGTGGATCGCCCGCGTAGCGGATAAAGCGGAAGCCGAGATCGCTCTATGCTCGTCCTGGAACCGTTGGATGGCCGATGTCTGGAAGCAAGGCGACAATCGCCTGCGCTGGTCCTGCGTGGTGCCGGCGATGAGCATCCATGAAGCGCTTCAACAAATCCGCTACGCCCGTGAGAATGGCGCCGTAGCCGTTAGTCTTCGACCCTTTGAGAACGACAGACATCTCGTCGAACCCTATTTTTATCCGATTTACGAAGAGGCCAGCCGGCTCGGCATGGCCATTGCCGTTCACATTGCCAATGCCAGCCCGCAACTCATGGACCAGTTCAAGCCGCGCTACGATGGCATGGGCGGATTCGCGCAGTTTCGCATTCCCACCGTTATTACCTGTCTCTCCCTCATGATGAGCGAAGTGCCAAAAGTATTTCCGGCCTTAAGATGGGGATTCGTGGAAGCCTCGGCCCAGTGGATTCCCTGGGTGGTGAACGAAGCGGTGCGCCGCTCCGGCACAAAGGGCTTTCCGAAGAATCCGTGCAAAGAATTCAATATTTACATCAACGCTCAAACCGACGACGACTTTCCCTACGTGGTCAAATACGCCGGCGAAGACAACATCGTCATCGGTACCGATTACGGACACACGGACGCTTCGAGTGAAGTCGACGCCATCGAAATCTTCCGGATGAACGAAGCGGTCGCCGAGCCGATCAAAAAGAAGATATTGGACGATAACCCCAGAGCCCTCTACAGCCTGTAGCCCATTTTCTTCGCCGCCGCACGCGACCGAAGGCCTACACAAGAACAGGCCTTGGGTCTCGGTTTTTTGCCCTGGCAATTTGACTTGGTTCGCCGCGTATTCGATAGTCAGCCGCAAGTCCATCATTGACCAGGGAATCGAGCCGCTATGCCCAAAGACCTCCGCAGTTTCATCGCCGAGCTCGAAGCAAAGTCGCCCAACGACCTCGCCCGAGTGACGAAGCCCATTTCGCCGCGCTACGAAATTTCCGCGCTGCTCACCCACTTGGAAAATACAAAGCAGTTTCCATTATTGTATTGCGAAAACGTCGCCGGCGGGAACGCGCCGGTCGTGATCAACGCCCAAGCCAGCCGGCGCCTGATGGCGATCGCGTTGGACTGCGAGCCGCGCGACTTGGCGCGAAAATACAGCGAGCGGCAGGCGAAGACACTGGCGCCTGTCGAAATCGACGGTGCCCCTGTGCACGAAGTGATTCAGGCGGGCAAGGATGTCGATCTTACGCGGGTTCCCGTGCTGACGCATTATGACGTCAACGCCGCCCCTTATATCACAGCCGGCATCGTCGTCGCCGCCGACCCCGATACCGGCGTAAGAAATACCAGCTACAACCGCCTCATGGTGGCGCCAAAGCGGGAGTTAAGAATCTTCATGGCCATCGGCCGGCACCTCTGGACGCTGCACAACAAGCTTGAACAGCGTAATGAGCCGCTTCCCATCGCGATTATCATTGGCGTGCATCCCCTCTTCTCCCTCGGCGCGCAGGCATTTACTCCATCAACGGAAGACGAGTACGCGGTCATCGGCGGCATGATGACCGAACCCTTGCGCGTGGTCAGAGCGAAGACTGTTCCCATCCTGGTCCCAGCCGACGCGGAGATGATCATCGAAGGGATGATACTCCCCAACGTCCGCCGCATCGAGGGACCCTTCGGTGAGTTTACCGGCCACGCCGTGCCATCGGATGACCGGCCAGTGATCGAAGTCACCGCGGTCACCCACCGTCTCAATTACATCTTCCAAGATATTCACGCGGGATATACGGAGCATAAACTGATGGGCGCGGTGCCGCGCGAGGCGGCCCTGCTCAAAGCCGTGCGTCAAACAGTGCCGACAGTAAAGGACGTCTGCATGCCGGTGTCCGGGACGTGCCGTTTTCACGCCTACATTTCCATCGCCAAGCGCGCCCCGGCGCAAGCGAAGAACGCGCTCTGCGCGGCCTTCGCGGCCGATATGTTGCTCAAGCATGTGGTGATCGTTGACGACGATATCGACGTGTTCGACGAAGAACGGGTGCTCTGGGCGGTGGCCAACCGGTTTCAAGCCGACCGTGGTCTCGTCGTGATTTCCAACGCCCAAGGCAGCGAGCTCGATCCGTCCGCCGGTCCCGGCGGCGTCAACGCCAAGATGGGCCTGGACGCAACCAAACCCTTGACCGGTTTTCCGCCTGAGCTGCGCGTCCCCGATGAAGTCATGAAAAGGATTCGCCTGGAGGATTTTCTGCCCTAGTTCGAAGTCCAAAGATCGGACCGAAGGTGTCAAATTTTTGCCACCACGCCCCCGCCGGAGCAAAAAATCTCCGGTTAACGCGCAAAAAATACTTCCCGGCGAGGGCTGAAAATAGTAACATCTCTGGATCGAATATCTGGTGTTCGGCCCTTGCCAGAGACCACGACCCCGCCATCACCATTTTTTCGGACCGATGCGATTCCGTTTTGGGAGAACTACGCTTATAATGATCGAGCATACAGAATGGCAAGAGTGGAACAAACCAAACTACAGGTTCTGCGCGGCGCGGTCCAAGACAACTTCGACATACTGCACGGCATAAAGACCAGACCCACGACGGAAACTCCTCGTCCCCTGCGACATTGGCTATGGGGACTTCTTTTGATCGCCGGCATGGCGTATCTCGCCACGCCGGCCTCGGTGGTCTCCATCGGCAAAGCATCGGCGCCCTCGGCGCCGGCCCCAGCGCCGGTCGTTACCTCCGGCCGCGCCGCCGGTGAACCGGATGTGATTGCATCCCGGCCGCAGCCGCTGAATCGCGAAGTATTTCCTCTGTCGCTCAAAAGGATCGTCATCGATCCAGGCCACGGCGGCGTCCAGACAGGCGCCGTCGCCGAGTCCGGGCTTACGGAAAAAGAGATCACCCTGGATGTCGCGCTGCGACTACGCCGCCTGCTGATCGATGCGCCCTTCGAAGTTTTGTTGACGCGCGACTCGGATAAAACCCTTGCCCTTGAAAAGAGAGTGGAGTTCGCCAACTCCAACAGCGCCGACCTGTTCATCTCGATTCATGTGAACTGGATGGAGCCGCGCACGATTCGAGGACCCGAGACTTTCTTCGTCGGGCCCACCGACGATCCCTTGATCATGAAGCTGGTCAGCATGGAAAATCGAGACTCCAAACACTCTTTCACCGATTTGCGCCAGGCGCTGGACAAAATCTACATCGACGCGCGGCGCAATGAGTCGCGCACATTGGCGAAGACGATCCAGGGGCAGCTCTACGGATTCCTGAAGCAGGGAAATGCCGCGCTGGAAAACCGGGGCGTGAAAACCGCGCCCTTCGCGGTCTTGATGGGCACGCAGATGCCGGCGATCCTCGTCGAGGTTTCCTGTCTCTCTAACAGCGACGAAGTGAAGTTGTTGACAAACGGGGAATATAGGGAAAAAATCGCCCTGGCTTTGCTCGACGGCATCCGCTCGTACGCAAACAATATCAACGGATTGCAGAGGAAAGGCACATGACTCATGGAAGAGAGCAATGACAATCTGTGCGTCGGCATCGATCTCGGCACCTCGCGCAGCTCGATTTCCGCTTCCAACGGCGAGCGCTACGTCATTGATAGCTATGTCGGCTGGCCGGTGGACATGGTGGCGCGCAAACTGGTCAAAAAACAGGTACTGGTGGGACGTGAAGCGCTGGATAACCGCCCGATGTTGGAGCTGCGCCGCCCGCTGGAGCGCGGCATCATCAAAGAGGGCTCGCAGAAGGATGAAGAAGCCGTGCAGGAAATCCTGCGTCACTTGATCTCGCTCGTCGGCGTGAAACAAAAATCCAAAAACCGGCCCAAGGTGCGCGCCGTGATCGGAGTTCCCGCCGAGGCATTTCGCGTGAGCAAGCAACGCCTGCGCGGCGTGATGGAAGGCATCGCCGACAGCGTCATGCTGGTTTCCGAGCCCTTCGCGGTGGCCTATGGGATGGAAGCCTTGCTCCATGCTTTGGTGATTGATATCGGCGCCGGCACCGCCGACTTTTGCGTCATGCAAGGCCGGTATCCCACCGAGGAAGACCAGCGGACCTTATCCAATGCCGGCGATTCGATCGACGAACAACTCTCGAAGCTCGTCGCCGAGCGCTATCCGGAAGCGCAGTTTACCATTCACATGATCCGGGCGTGGAAGGAGAAATGGAGCTACGTCGGGCAGCCCCAGGGACGGGTTATGATCACCACGCCGGTCAAAGGCAAGGCCACCGAATTGGACATCACCGATGAAATGCGCGCCGCGTGCGAGAGCATCCTTCCTCCGCTCACGGAAACGATGCTCGATCTTTTGAGCAAGGTTACTCCGGATTACCAGGAAAACGTGCGCAACAATGTCATCCTTGCCGGCGGCACCTCCTTGATTGCCGGCTTGCCCGAAGCCGTACAAAAATATCTAGGTGAGTTGGGCGGCGGGCGCGCCACCGTGGTCAAAGACCCTGTCTTCGCCGGTTCCGACGGGGGACTCGCGATTGCCCGCGACGCCTCACCATCAGACTGGGAAAAACTCTCCCTAGTTTAAACGGCAGTAAATCGCCGGCTGTTGTTGATCAGCAAGCCGTACGAGCATCGCTCGCGGCGGCGCAGGAGCGATGAATTCCCGCGAAACGTCCCTCGAAGCACCACCGGCTCCAATATCCTCGGGGCAAGGCATCTTTGCCGCGGTAACAATCTCTGGCTTTATAATCTCTCATCTGACGCGCGCCGCCCTCAGTCATAAGCCGTCCTTCACATGCTAGCGCTGCGGCATGAAGAGACTTACGTGGCGAGTGTTACTGCGCAAGCCAGGCAGCAACGCAACCCCGAACAGCAGGGCAACGAATGACGAACCCCGCCGCAAGCAGCGAGGTATCACCAATCGCACTTCGAGTGAAATTGTAGGGTGGGTGGAGGTGAAAAGTGCGATATCCACCGTGGGGAACGATGGGTATTGCTAACGCTCAACCCATCCTACGAATAATTCACAGCGCAGCAAGCTGCGGAGAATTAGCCCCGCAGAGATTAAAGCGTTCGCACCGCCGGCAGCCTTCTTCAATCTATCGATTCCTTTTACGGTTTTAATCTGGCACAAATTGCTCATCGCGGCTCTATATTAATGAAAGTGATGAGTTATATTTAGTTAATAAGTATTTACAATATCGGGATAAACTATTATGAATCTTGACTTTATAAATCTTTTTTATTAAAGTAAGTGAAATTGTCGGTTGAATGGAAGAAAAATTACCAGGTAAGTCAAAATCATAACCGTTGCAAGGTAGCAACTCTGAAACTACTTCGGAAAAGTAACAAATGGCCATATACACAACGTTGACGAAAAAAGAGGTTCACAAAATCGCCGATGAGTTTGGACTTGGAGACATCACCGCATTTAGCGGCGTCCGCAATGGTTCGGTGAATACCCACTATCTTGTTGAAACCAAACGCGGCAAGTTTTTCGTTAAAATCGACGAAGTCAAAAGTGAAATTGAAGTCAAGCAAGAGCTTGAGCTTCTTTTGCATTTAAAGAATCAAGGGTTTCCGTGTTTGCAACCGGTGAAGAGCAAAAATGGCCGTGTCGCTCTCGAACTCGAAGGCAAGTGCTTGACCGTTACCAAGTATCTCGATGGCGCCGAAGTGCCCATCGACGCGCTGACTACCACCCAACTCAATGCCCTGGGCCATGCGTTGTCCAGCTTGCATCTTAACGGCCGTACTTTCAAGAAAGGGATAGAAAACCGATTTTCTTTTCCCAGAGTGGCTGCGATCTACCGCGATGTGCGCCGCCAGATGCCCGCTCATCTCAAGCAAATAGTGCGCGTTCTCGACGATGAATTCACCTACCTCGAGAATTATTTGGACAACAATCTACCCAAGGGTATCATTCACGGCGACTTGTTTCCGGACAACGTGAAATTTAAAGGCAATCGGCTGGTCGGCGTCGTCGATTTCGAAGCCGCATGCCGTGGAAAACTCATTTACGACCTTGCAACAGCGGTCAACGCCCTTTGCTTCCACGAAGACTGCTATAAAATTGAAAGATTCGACGCGTTGATCGCGGGCTATGAAAGCCTGCGACCTCTGTCGCTGCCCGAGTGGGATTCGTTCCCCAATGAGCTTAGATTTTCCGCGTTGCGCTTTACCGTAACGCGGATCAAGGACTTTTTTCTCAGAAAAACAGATGACACCCAGCGGGTTTATAAGGATTTCAAGGAATTTTACGACCGCCTTTTGATACTTCGGCGGGAAAAAAGCGGCGGCATGGAAGATATTCTGCTCGCCATGGCCACCGGTTACGACTACCGCAAATATCAGAAATCCAAGCCTTCGAAATAACCCGTCCTCGAAGCGCCACTCACCCGGCTTGGAACATCCTTTGTTTGTTCTTTTGCGCGTCGGTGCGGATCAAGCGTATCAGTGCCCCCAAAATCAGCAGCAAACCGAGTAGAAACAGTATCCTCCCGCCGATCAGCACGACATAGAAGAAGTTCAGCTTCACTCTGGCGGCGTTGAACTTTTCCCGACTGTCGTTCATCCTCCTCAAAACTTCTTCATTTTTTTGCTGATCCAGCTCTTGAAAGTTTCGATAGGACTCCTCCAGGCCGGTTCGGGCGGTCTTGTACAGAAGGCTCTGGTACTTAGAGGTTTCCATTGATCCCGTCACCCAGTTGCCGACCCCGAGGAACAGACAAACGATTCCGGCAACCAAGGCGGAGTTTGAATAGGCATCGCGGATCTTCACAATTGAGAGCTATTCTAACGGATTCTCAGCCCGCGTCAATTCTGACCACGCGAATGCTGGGTTGCACTCCCTCTGCCGGCGGCTTAATATGCCTGAGACTATGGCTTGTTATGTCATCGGAGACATTCACGGCTGCCTGAGCGAGTTGAGTTGTCTCCTTGAAAATCTTCCCCTTAAACCCGCCGATCGAATCGTGTTCCTGGGCGATTATATTGATCGCGGTCCGGATTCGAAAGGGGTAGTTTCCCACCTGATCGGAATGGCCAAAACAATCGATAACAAAATGGTCTTCTTGAAGGGTAATCATGAAGACATGTTGTTGGCGTACCTTGGCTTTGCCGGAAACTACGGTGAGATGTTTTTGCTCAACGGCGGCCAAGCCACGCTCGCAAGTTATGGGATTCCTCCTACGGCGATGTCACAGGACTGCGCCATGGCGCGGATTCCTGCGGATCATTTGGATTTTTTCCTCAGTCTGAAAAATTACTTTCTGCACGATTCATTCTTGTGCGTTCATGCCGGAGTCCAGCCGTTCAAGGCGCTCGAGGCTCAAAATGAAATCGACATGCTTTGGATTCGCAACGAATTTATTTCAAATCCGCATCACCTGCCCTTCACTGTGATTTTTGGCCATACACCGCAGCACGAAGTACTATTCGATCTGCCATGCAAGATCGGCATCGATACCGGCGTCGTCTACGGGAGAAAGCTGAGCTGTATCGAACTTGATGAAAAAGAGCTGTTTCAAATCGATCGCGGCGCACGCCGGGTACGACGGACTTCCATGAATCATATATGGACGTCTCATGCGAAATCTTCAACGCCTTGAACTTTGCATAAAGCCAGCGTAGTTTACCCCTTCAGGTCTTCAGGCTTACGTGCGGCTCACCGCAGAGGCGCGTCCTTCGATCCTTCGAGAGCCTCAGGATCGACCCTGAGGGTAATCGAATGGGGCGACGGGCTCGGGACGTGGTGAGAGCTGTCGAACCACGGCGGGCGGAAAGAAAATCGAATGAGGATATCATCTTGAACAAACTCTCTGTGGTGAATACTCTTTCACAACAAACCCGGAAGAGCCGAGACTTCACTTGATGGCGGTGTAGCTCAGTTGGTCAGAGCACGCGGCTCATATCCGCGGCGTCGACAGTTCGACTCTGTCCACCGCCACCACTTTTTCCTTTTAGAAATCCATACTTTTCAAGAATTTCGGCGAACTCTCTCATTTTTGCCAACCTGGCCAAATCGATCATTTTCTGCCCCGCAGCGGCTTTTGAATCGCCCCCAAAACCGCCCCAAAGATTTTCGACCGTATCACGCGCCCGTTCTTCCCCGGTTTGCCGTTTTATAGATTCCCTCGAGTTCCGCTTTCGATTCTGGAAAGCTCGTGCCTGTTGCAAAGACATTGCACGAGAAATACCCGGTAAAGCAAATTGTCATCGCCGGTGACGACGACAAGCACCTTGAGCTGACGCATGGGATCAATCCCGGACGAAGCAAAGCCGAGGAAGCCGCAAGAGCGGTCGGCGGAAAAGTGCTGCTGCCCATCTTTGCGCCGAACGAGAATTCCTACCCGACGGGTCTCGAACCAGTCACACCGCAGAAGTTCCGCAAAGGTCAATTATCCGACAAGCAACACGAGGCGCTCGCGAAAATGAAGCAGTACACCGATTTCAACGACCTTGCGACAAAAAGCGTGCTGGGCAGCGAAGGAGTCGAGCGCCAGGTGCAGCCAATCGTTGAGAGCCTGATAGAGCACCCCCAAGCACGCAATTTTCAGGACAAGGAAC
>DASWHT010000086.1:0-3503 GCA_036398075.1 Binatia bacterium
AGGGCGGGGCGGCCTGGGTCCGCTGACGCTAATGTCCGGCAGGCTCCCCGTCACGGCGCGGGGAACATTGCAAACTCAAGAAGGCCAGGGCCGGTTCAAACTTCACGGGGCGGAGGTCAACGGCATACCCTTGCCCGCGCCCCTGGTGCGGGAAATGATCACCTCGTTATCGCGCAGCCGGCGCAACCCCGATGGGTACGACATCGAGAAACCGTTCGCTTTGCCTGCCAACATCCGCAATGTGATTATCAATCCCAACGAGGCCGTGGTGGCGCAGTAACAAGGGCAAGCCGGCGCGTGTCAATTCCTCGGTCGTAGCCCCGAACCTCAAGTCACCTTGCCTTGTGAGGTTACCGCCACCGCGGGAGACTTTTCAGGGGCCGAACGCGCCAGCCACTCGATGGATACCAGTAAGATAGCCGAAACCAATCCAAAGGAGTTGATACCCCAGGTCAACTCGACGTAGTCCCCGGTGCCCACGACGGGAATGAGCAGAGCGACAGCGGCGATAATAAAAAACCCCCGCTTCACCACGCCGATCGGCCGGAACAGAAAACCCACCATTCCGACTCCGAGCAAAATAGAGCCGATCACCGCGGTGGCCACCGAAAGAGTAACGATGTACCAGTGGCCGTAAAGCAATAGCGAAGGCGAAAACACAAAAAGAAATGGAACGACGTATGCTATGGAGCAAAGCCGCATGGCTTCCCAGCCGGTTTTGATCGGATCGGTTTTGCCGATGGTCGCCGCCGCGTAACTGGCGATGCAGACCGGCGGCGTGATCATGCTGAGCATGCCAAAATAAAAAATAAATAAGTGAGCCGCGATGGGCATGATACCGAGTTTGGCGAGACCGGGGGCCACCAGCACTGCGAGCAAGACGTACACCGCCGTCGTCGGCATGCCCATGCCGAGAATTATACTCACAATGGCGGTTAAAATGAGCAGAAGAATCGCGCTGCTCTGACCTAAGTTGAGCAGCGTCAAAGTTAAGGTAAAACCGAGACCGGTGAGTTGCAACACGCCGATCACGACGCCCGCCAGTCCCGTGATAGCCGCTATCTCAAGCAAGCTGCGACCCGTGCCGAGCAGGATTTTGACGAACTCGCGCGGGCCGAGTTTGACCCCTGGCGTTAATAAACCGACGACCACGCCGGATAGCGCCGCAAGAAGCCCGGCTTCTTCCGGGCGGCGGTTGTAGACAAACATCCACAGGATAAGAACCACCAACGGCACAACGAAACCCGCAGACCGTTTCAACACGGACCAAAGATGCGGCAACTCGGCCCTGGGCAGACCAACCATGCCGCCGCGCGCCGCCAATAGATCCACCTGTATAAAAAGCGCCACATAATAGAGAATCGCCGGCACCAACGCGGCCAACGCGACCTCCGCGTAAGGAATTCCCAGATACTCCGCGATGAGAAACGCCGCTGCCCCCATGACCGGCGGCGTGATCTGGCCGCCCGTCGACGCCACCGCTTCCACTGCAGCGGCAACGGGCGGCGGATAGCCCGCTTTCTTCATCATCGGAATGGTAAAGGCGCCGTCCACGACGACATTGGCAACGGCACTGCCGCTGATATTGCCGAACAGACTGGAGGATACGATGGCGATCTTCGCCTGGCCGCCGCGAAAGCGCCCCATCGCCGCCAGGGAGAAATCGCTCAAAAACGCGGCGCCGCCGACGGCATGCAAAGCTTCGCCGAAAAGAATGAAGACAAGAACGATACTGGAGCCGATCTGCAGCGCCTGCCCGAAAATTCCGTTGGCATCGAGATAAAGATAAGTCGCCAGCCGCGGCACCGACCAGCCGCGGCCATAGAAGTCACCGGGAAAAATGTAGGCGAACAACGCGTAGATAACGAAGCAAATGGCGATGATCACCAGCGGCCAGCCGATGAGCCGTCTGGTACCTTCGGCGAGCAGCACCACCATTATGGTGCCAAGAACCATACTCTCCGTGGTGATTTCGCCCAGCGCGTCCACCAATTTCGGATACTGAAAAAAGATAAAGAGACCGACCCCGAGCCCCGCCAGGGCGGCGATCAAGTCATACCAGGGAACGTGAAAGCGGTCTTTGGCGCCGCGCGCCGGCACCAGGAGGAAGGTGGCGAAAAGAGATAGGGCGAGGAACAACCCCATGTATTGCTCGTTAAACACGAGCCAATCGAGCATCTGGGGCACGCTGAGAAGAAAAAAGACACCGGTGAGAGGCAGCGCGATCAGGGCGCTGTTTGCCGCCCAGAGCAAAGGCCCCTTTAGCTCGCGATTACGTACGCTTTCTTCGATATCCACGGCTGCAACCTTTCAAGAAGGCGGAGCCGAGGCCATCGCCCCGGCTCCGCGAAAGCTTAGTTTCACGCGCTAGCCGCAAATCTCTTTCGTGCGGGCATCATGCTTGGCCGTCCAGACCCCCGCCTCTTTATAAAACTTTATGGCACCGGGGTGATACGGCACGGTGAAATTGGTCAGCGCTTGATGTTCTTTTGTCCACCGTTTGAAAAGCGGATGGAGCGTTTGCAGCTCCGCCAGATTGTCCCACCATGTTTTCACCATTGTATACACGGTTTTTTCGCTGACTTTGGTCGAGGTGGCGAGCTGCAATGGATAACCAAGGACATGCGTCTCGCCTTTTACGCCTGTGGACGGCGACGACTTTACAATCGTTACCCCGTACTGGCCGAGAAATTTATTGCCCGCGTCGGTGTTCGGCAAATCGATAAAGCGAACCGGTTCCATGGCGTTGACTTCCTCGACGAGACCGATACCCAGTGCCACGATCGACGCATCAACTTTTCCTTCCGCCACGGCCCGGACCCCTTCGTTGAGATTTGAGAACCGGACTTGAATGACGTCGCTACCCTTCACACCGCCGATTTCCATCATGGCGCTTTGCAAGGTCTGACTTATGGCATGCCCGCCAAAGTCCCAGGCCATGCGTTTGCCCTTGATATCGGACACTTGTTTTATGTTTGACTTGTCACGGACCACCAATCCGACGGTAAACGGGAAAACGCCGCCCTGAGCGACGCGAATGCTCGGATAGGCCTTTTTGTAATTGCCCGTGCCCGTCGCCGCCATCTTTGAGTCCAAAATATTGATGATGCCAAATTCCAACTCGCCGTTGTCCAGCAGCGTCATCCAGGCGTTTGGCCCATTGTAGGGTTGCACCTTGCCACTCACGGAAGTCTTTTTGCTCGCCACCGCCGCCAACCCCGAAGCTAGGGCGTGGGCACCGGTGCCGGCGGGATTGGTGCCGATCGCGATTGTACGCGGTAACTCCTCGCTTTTGTTGACCACTGGACCGCAGTCGAGTTTGGCCGATGCGCCATGGACAAATGTCCACGGTTGCAGAACCAGAAAACTGATCGCCAGTACGAATCGGGTTACGATGATCGCAGGTTTCATCTCAATACCTCCTGTGCTGATGAGCCGACAGTCCTTAGAATTGAACCGTCCGGCTCAAATCTCTTTTAGACATCTCCCCCCTGGCCCCTCGG
>DASWHT010000087.1:0-1930 GCA_036398075.1 Binatia bacterium
ATGAACGAAATCAGCGGGTCACGACCGTGGTACTTAAAAGCAACGACCGAATCGCAGAAAGGAGACCGGCCATGCCGGTGTTTTTCAGCATCGAGTCAGGCGAGACACTGCTGCCGGAAACCATCAAGTATCTGGGAGGCGGCCATTTTATCTATGCGACCGACATCCCGCACTGGGATTGCGAATTTCCGGAAAACCTCGAAACCATCGAACAGCGCGGCGATCTTGCCGCGGCGGTGAAGAAGAAGATTCTTTATAGCAACGCCAAAGCGCTTTACAACTGCTAAGCGCGCGAACGAAATGGAGTGTTGGAGTACTGGAGTGATGGGAACGAAAAACTCCCTCAACCCAGTACTCCATTCTCCAAGGGAGGTTTCCATGCCCGGAGCGCTTCACGATGTTCGCGTGCTGGATTTTACCCACGCGCTCAACGGCCCCTTCTGCACGATGCTGCTCGGGCACCTCGGCGCTGAGATCATCAAAATCGAATCCCCTAGCGGCGACAACTTTCGCCATATCTGGATGCCGCCCGGCAGCAAGATCGATGGCTACGAGTTCCTCTGGATCAACGTCAACAAGAAGAGCGTCGTGCTCAATCTCAAAAGCAAAACGGGAATCGATCTGGCGCGCCGGCTCATCGGCCGTGCCGATGTGCTGGTGGAAAATTTTCAAAAGGGGACGATGGAGCGCTTCGGGTTGGATTACCAATCGATCAAAGCCATCAACCCCCGGCTTATCTACGCATGCTCGCGCGGCTACGGCGAGTGGGGTCCCTACGCCGAGTATGGCAATACCGCCGCCACCAACAATAGTATCGCCGGGTGGACGCACACGGCGTGGCAAGAAAGCGGCGTCGAAGGAAAGCGGGCGCTGGGCATCGGTGACGAGGCCGCGGGCATCAGCATGGCCCTCGGCATTTTAGCCGCGCTGCACGCGCGCCAAGCGACCGGCGAAGGCCAGAAAATTGAAGTTTCGATGCAAGAGGCGGTGCTTGGATTCATGATCAGTTCACTGCACGAGTATTTTACCGGCAACAAGGTCGGCGGCCAGCCGACCCGGGTGGCCGACGGCTATTTTACGCTGCGCATGCCGGAAATCAGCGATGCCGAATGGCAGCGACTGGCGCGGGTGATCGGGAAGGAAGATCTCGCCGAGGACGCGCGTTTTGCCACGGCGCCGGCGCGCAAAAAGCACCGCAACGAATTCGAGGAAATGGTCACAGCCTGGGCGCGGCGGAAAACGCGCGGGGAAGTATGGGAGAAGCTCCGCGACCTGGGTTACTTCGGCGCGCCGGTTTTGTCCATTGGCGAGGTGCTTGAAGATCCGCACATCAAAGCGCGACAGGCGTTTATTGAACGCGCGCATCCAGGCGCCGGTCCAACCAAGCTGTTGGCGCCGTGGATTCATCTCTCTAAAACGCCCACGGGTATCCACCACGATGCGCCCGCCCTCGGCCAGCACACCGACGAAGTGCTCGGCGGGCTTTTGGGTTTGCCGGCGGCGGAGCTTAGCGATCTGCGCGCGCGCGGCGTCATAAAATAATGTTTGCCGCGGGCTAGAGAAACTGATTTATCGTCGCGGACAATGGCGATGCAGCGATTATCCGCAACGCCATCACCCAGGGTTTCAAGAAAACTTTCCCCGATATTGACATCTTGTATGTGAACGTCCCCCGTTCGGAGGAAGAGGAAAAACTATTAAAAGAACTTTTCAACAAATAGCGGCGAGAAATCTTTCGCGTGTATTACTATCGTTCAAAGTTTTCACGGCTCGCGCAAATTTTCCGGTAATCTGGAATACTCGAACACGGGGAATTGACTCCCGCCAAGGCGCAAAGCACGCCAAGTTCGGAGGGAAGAGATGAATTATCTTGGAGAATTTTTCACCGTTATTTTCCGACCTTTGCGGCCTTTGCGTCTTTGCGCGAGAT
>DASWHT010000088.1:0-2349 GCA_036398075.1 Binatia bacterium
CGCTTGCGCCGCACGGCTTCCAGAGCCACTTCGCTGACGATGAAATCTTCGTCATAGTATTTCGCCTTGGCGAGCCGCTGGCCGAAGGGATCGACGACCTCCGAGCCGCCCCAGAAACCAACCCCGTCCTCGAATCCCGAGCGGTTGCCATAAAGCATGAACAGGCTGAACGTCTCGGCGTAGGTACGGTTGATCATCTCCCAATAGCGCGCGTTGTCGTCCTGGGCCTGGCCGTCCACGATGCCGCGCAGCGGGCTCGACGACGGGCACAGCACCGCCCGCGCGCCGTCCAAAGCCGCCAGATAGATCGTCGAGGTATGCCAGAGATCCTCGCATATCAATATCGCCAGGCGGCCGAACTTCGAATCAAAGGCGCGCACGCGGTCGCCGCGCGCGAAGTAGCGCTGCTCGTCAAACATGCCGTAGGTGGGCAGATATACTTTTCGGTGCAGGTGGCGAATCTCGCCGTCCTCGAAATAGACCGCCGCGTTAAAAAAGCGATGGTCGGCGCTTTCTTCCACCAGGCCGGCGACGAAGGGAAGCCCGCGGCTCAACTCCGTGAGCTTTTTCATTTCCGGCGAGCGCGTCGTCAGCGCTACATCCGGCACCATGTCGCGCAAGAAGTAGCCCGTGAGGCTCAGTTCGGGAAAGAGCAGAAGATCGGCCCCCGCTTCCCGTCCCTGGCGGATCTTTGCCTCGTAGAGCGCCATGTTGGCCTGGAGGTCTCCGAGCTTCGGGTTGATTTGAGCAATGGCAACGCGGGTCGGCACTGATCAGTCTCCATGTAAAAAAAATGAATGAAATTCTCGCGAAGGTAACATAGGCAATGACTCAGTTGCAATTTAGCCGACCCGCGCCTTATGATGAGAGGCGCCGGCGCAGCACCAATACTCAACCCCTAAAGGCACTATTTCATGTCAGAAGAAAAAGTACAGATTTTTGGCCAGGACCTTTGCCCCTACACCTCGGAAGCCCGTAAGGATTTCTCCCGCCGCAAGATTCCCTTCGACTATGTCAACGTGCTCGAGGACCCTGCCGGGCTGGAGCGCATGCTGAAGATCACCAAAGGACGGCGTAAAATTCCGGTCATCGTAGACGCGGGCAAAGTCACTATTGGCTTTGGCGGCAACTGAGAAGTCTAGCGGACCGGCGGCGCCGGTCTTCATACGCTTGAACTGTCTGCCGACGGTTCAGCCGTTCCAATCGTTCAAGTAGTTCCAATCGTTCCAGACATCGCCCCTCCCACCTCATGCCTTCCGCCTCGTGCCTTTTTGAGCGTTAGCGCAAAAATAGGTATAATTGGAGCGCTAATGAGACGCTCACGAACAGCGTCGAAAAAGACATTGGCAATTGCATGTTAAAAAGTCATTATAACCCGTGGCCGGTCGGCGCTCGATGAGAGGGAATCGCCCAGTGACGGCACCGCTGCAACGGATTGTCGGAGAGAAAGTGCGCGCTATTTTTGGCACGGCTGCGAAAATCTCATTGTTAGCGCCGCTGGCGGGAGATGCGTCGAGCCGCCGCTACTTTCGCGCCACCCTGGCTAAAGCCAAGGCGCCGTCGTCGATCATCGTGATGGCGCTGCCCGCCGAAAGCTCTTTGCCGCTTTCTTCCGAGGAATTGGCGGTTTTCAAAGAACCGCTGAAAGAACTCCCGTTTGTCAACTTGCACCGGTTTTTAAGCAGTATCGGTGCGCGGGTGCCGAAGCTTTACGGCCATTGGGAAAAGGAAGGCATTTTGATCCTCGAAGACCTGGGAGACACCGCCCTGTGGGATAAGGTGCAAGGACTACCGGAACGGGACGTCTTTGCATGGTACGAGCGCGCCATCGACGAGCTGCTGCTGCTGCAGATCAAGGGCACCCGGGCGCGCGATGACGCCTGCGTCGCGTTTCAGCAGCGCTTCGATTACCGGCTTTACATGTGGGAGTTCGAGCATTTTCTCGAATACGGCCTGGAAAAACGGCCGGGCACAGCGGCGCGCAAAAATACGCTGGACGAACTCCGCGCCGTCTTCGCCGCCATCGCCCGCCGCTTGGACAGCCAAACGCCGTGCTTGAATCACCGCGACTATCACAGCTGGAATTTAATGGTGCATGACGGCGCGGTGGCCGTGATCGATTTTCAGGACGCGCTGTTGGCGCCGCCGCAGTATGATTTGGCGTCACTGTTGAATGACCGTATCACCGACACCGTTATCTCGCCCGGCCGCGAAGAGCGGTTGGTGCGATACTACACGGACCAAAGAGCCGCGCAGACGAAAACAGCTTTGAACGCGGATGAATTTCTCGAAATCTATCTGCTCTCAGTAATACAAAGGGACCTGAAGGTCGTCGGGCGGTTCTATTAT
>DASWHT010000089.1:0-8984 GCA_036398075.1 Binatia bacterium
CTGCTCCAATTCATCGAGATGGGCGAATAAATTTTCCAGATTGTGAAATTGTTGAATCAGCGTGATCGCGGTTTTCTCGCCGATCCCATCGACGCCCGGAATATTATCCACCGCGTCGCCCATCAAGCCCATAACTTCGATGACCTGCTCCGGCGCGACGCCGAATTTTTCTTTGACTTCGGCTTTGCCGATCCAGCGGTCCTTGGCGCTGTCTAGCAGTTTGGTTCCGTCGGTGACTAGTTGCATCAAGTCTTTGTCGCTGGAAACCACGACCAGTTCACAACCTTGGCCGGACAAGCGCTCGCACAACGTCGCGATGATATCGTCGGCCTCGTAGCCTGGGAGTTCGAGTAAGGGGAGGTTAAGCGCATCAAGGACTTTGCGAAAGTAAGGGAACTGCGGAATGAGCAAGGCCGGGGCTTCAGGCCGGTTGTCTTTGTAGTCGGCGAACATTTGATTGCGAAACGTCTCCCGGCCGGCGTCGAGGGCGACGGCGACATATTCGGGCTTATACTGCTTGAGAAATTTCAACAGGATGTTGGTGAAGCCAAGAATTGCGTTGGTCGGCAAGCCCGTCGAATTTTTCAGCGGGGGAATCGCAAAGAACGCGCGAAAGATGTACGCGCTGCCGTCAATTAAGAATAAGCGCGGTGATTGATCCGTCATAAACGATCTCGGGAAAATTCAGTTCAAGGTTCAAGGTTCAAAGTTCAAGGTTGCCGGAGCCTGAAAAACATTGTTTGGTAATCTTCAATCCTTAACAAGCCGTTGAAAAACTTTCGGTTCACCCTTCGAGGCAGCTTAGGGCGACCGCAATTCATTGAGATTGCTGTTAAAAATACGTTCATGCTGAGCTTGTCGAAGCATGTGCGGTCTTTTTTTAACCGCCTGTCAAACTTTGAACCTTGAACCCTCCCTAGGCCGCCGGCTTCGAAAGCGCGTGCGTCGCGGTGCCGTAAAAACTCTCCGCGGCTTCCATCAGGGTTTCCGATAGCGTGGGATGCGGGTGCACGGACTCGGCGATGTCCCGCGCCGTTGCCCCCATTTCTACCGCGAGTACGCCCTCGCTTATTAGCTCCCCAGCGCCCGCCCCGGCGATGCCGACGCCGAGAATGCGTTCGGTTTCCGGCTCGATGATCAGTTTCGTCAAACCGTCCGGGCGGTCCAGAGTCAATGCGCGGCCCGATGCGCCCCAGAGAAATTTTGCCACTTTAATCTCAACGCCCTTTTGTTTCGCCTCCGTTTCGGTGAGGCCGCACCAGGCGACTTCGGGGTCGGTGTAAACCACCGCGGGAATGACGATGTTTTCGAATGCGCTCGGTTCACCGAACATCGCTTCCACGGCAATCCGCGCCTCGCGGGTGGCGCGATGGGCGAGCAGGGCGCCGCCGTTGACGTCGCCGATGGCGTAGATGTTCGGATCGTCGGTTTGTTGCTGGGCGTTGCACTTGATAAAGCTCTTGTCGTCTTTAATAACCCTGGTATTTTCCAGTCCCAAGTCGATGTAGTTGGGCGCGCGCCCGACGCTCACCAGGACGCGGTCGTAGATCTCGTCGCGTTGTTCGTCGCCAACCTGCGTGGTGACTTTGATCTGCTTGCCCGCCGTGGCCATTTTCACGACTTTGGTATTGAGGCGTATTTCCTTGAAGAGTTTTTGCGCCGCGCGGGTTACGGGCCGGGCAAGGTCCGCGTCAACGCCGGTGAGTATAGACGGCAGCGCTTCGAGAACCACGACGTTACTGCCCAGCGTGGCGTAAACTGTCCCCAGTTCCATCCCGATATAACCGCCGCCCACGACGAGTAGGTCCCGAGGCACTTCGGGAATCTCCAAAGCCTCCGTGGAGGTCATGATGCGCCGGTTGCCAAGGTCGAAGGCTGAAGGCATCGCCGGCTTGGAGCCAACGGCGATAATCGCCTTGTCATAATTGATGAACTGTTGCCCCTCGGCGGTCTCGACTCTGAGGGTTTGAGAGCCTTCGAAGTGGCCCCGGCCGTAAACCAGTTGCACGCCTCGTTTCTGGGCAAGGGTTTTGATGCCTTGGCCGAGCTTCTCCAGTATCGATTCCTTCCAGGCGCGCAGTTTTTCGATGTCGATTCTAGCTTGTCCCAGCTCGATGCCGCGGGCAGCCGATGCTTTGGTTTCCCGCAGGATCGCGGTGGCGTGGAGCAGCGCTTTTGAGGGAATGCAGCCGGCGTTGAGGCAAACGCCGCCCAGGCGTGGGTTTAGTTCGACGAGAGCTACCTGTTTGCCGCGGTCCGCGGCGTAAAATGCGGCCGCGTACCCGCCGGGGCCGGCGCCGACTACGACAATTTCGCTTTTGATCGGTTCCATTGGATTAGTTGAGCTTTACCTCGGCCTCCGGGAATGACTCGAGGCCATGAATGATCTCTCGTAAGAACCGCACGGCGTCGGCTCCGTCCAGCACCCGGTGATCATAAGCGAGGCACAGCGGCAGCACCATGCGCGCGGCGATCTTGCCATCGATGACCACCGGTTTTGCGGCCCCTTGTCCGATACCCAGAATCGCCACCTGAGGCGCGTATATGATGGGCGTAAAGTGAGCGCCGCCGATGCTCCCCTGGTTGGAAATCGTGAAGCTGCCGCCTTGTAATTCTTCGAGGGCAATTTTGCGCGCCCGGGTTCGTTCCGTTAGGCCATGCAGCTCCGAGGAGATCTCCAGGAGGCTCTTCTTGTCGGCGTCGCGCAAAACCGGCACGATCAAACCGCCCTCGGTGTCCACTGCGATGCCGATATGGCGGTAGTCCTTATACACGATTTCATGCGCCGCTTCGTCCAGGCTGGAGTTGGCGCGGGGATATTTTTGTAGCGCCCCCGCCACCGCTTTTACGACGAAGGCGGTAAGCGTCAGGCGCGCCCGTCCGTTCTCGTAGGCGGGCGCGTATTTTTTCCTGAGCGCTAGGAGTGCGGTGATATCGGCGTCATCGAACTGGTTGATTTTGGGAATAGTGGTCCATGATTGGACCATGCGCTGGCTCACCGTGCGCCTGAGCGGCGCCATTTTTTCGCGCCGCACCGGTCCCCACTTGGCAAAGTCCATGGTTTCGCCAGGCGCCGGCCTCGGCCCCGTGTCGACGGGCGCTTCGGCAGCGGCGGCTTTGGCCTCGAAGGCGAGCCGTTGCAGCCGGTCGATGTAGGCGCGCAGATCATCGAGCACGATACGGCCGCCCGCCTCACTGCCTCTGACTCTGGTTAAGTCGATGCCCAGCTCCCGGGCGATCTTTCGAATCGACGGGGCGGCGGGCGGTGGCGCGCCGCTTTGCGCGTCGTAGCGATGCGCGACGGATTGATCTTGGATCGCGCCCGGCCGCTCTGTTTGCGGCGGCGCCGGTTGGGCGCGCTCGGAGACGGTTTTTTGCGCCGCCACCGGATTGCTTTGAGCAGATTGGGCAGCGACCGCGTCTCCCTCGACGTCAATCGCGATCAACGCTTGTCCAACGGCGACTTCCATTCCTTCCTTGACGTGTATTTTCGTTACCGTGCCGCTCTCCGGCGACGGGATAGAACCTACGGCCTTCTGCGTTTCGAGTTCCATAATAGGCTGGTCTTTTTTTATCTGTTGGCCTTCTTTGACCAGGATGTTGACCACGGTGCCGGATTCGACTCCTTCTGCCAGCCTGGGGAGCTTGATGTCCATGCAACGGCTTACGCGGTTTGAGCGGACTATAAATAAAACGGATGGGATTTTTCCGGATCGACGCCTAATTTCCTAATCGCTTCTTCTACTTTGCCGCCCGCCAGCGCGCCTTTTTCGTAGAGCGCGTAAAGCGCGGCGATCACCGTCAGCTCGGTGTCGACTTCGAAGAAACGGCGCAAATTGGCCCGCGTGTCGCTCCTGCCGAAACCGTCGGTGCCGAGGCTTGCTAGTCCGCCCGGAACCCACGGCGCGATCTGATCGGGCACCATTTTCATATAGTCCGACACGGCCACGAATACGCCTTCTTCCTGCTGCAGGGTGGTTTCCAGATAAGATTTCTTTTGCGCCGCGGTGGGGTGCAGCATATTCCAACGCTTGACGTTGAGCGCTTCGCCCCGCAGAAGTTTATAACTCGTGGCGCTCCACACATCCGCCGATACATCGAACTGTTCGGCAAGGATGTCCTGTGCTTTGAGCGCTCCGCGCAGGAGCGGCCCGCTGCTGAAGATATGCGCCTTATGGCTCTTGCCCTTGGGCGCGGCGCGCAGCCGGTAAAGGCCCTTGATAATGCCCTGCTCGACGCCGGCCGGCATCGCGGGCATCTCGTAGTTCTCGTTGTAGAGGGTAAGATAGTAAAAATACTCTTCGCCCTCGGTATAAAGGCGGCGCAATCCGTCGCGAATGATGACGGCGATCTCATAAGCGAAGCCTGGATCATAGGTCAGCAAAGTCGGGATCGTGCTCGCCAGAATATGGCTATGGCCGTCTTGGTGCTGCAAGCCTTCGCCGTTCAGCGTCGTTCGCCCCGCGGTGGCGCCGAACAGGAAGCCTTTGGCTCGGCAGTCGGCGGCGGCCCAGATGAGGTCGCCGATGCGTTGAAAGCCGAACATCGAATAGTAAAAATAGAATGGAATCATGTTGACGCCGAGGTTGGCGTAGGCGGTGCCCGCGGCGATGAACGAGGACATCGCTCCCGCTTCGGTGATTCCTTCCTCGATAATTTGCCCGTCTTTGGTCTCGTTGTAGTAAAGCAGGGTCTCGCGATCCACCGGTTCGTAGAGCTGGCCGGTGGGCGAGTAAATACCGATCTGGCGGAACAGCGAGTCCATGCCGAAGGTCCGCGCCTCGTCAGGAATGATCGGTACGATACGCCGGCCGATTTCATCGTGGCGGAGTAGCTTCGTCAAAAGCCTTACCATGGCCCCGGTGGTAGACATGGCGTGCTGGCCGGAACCTTTTAGAAATTCGCTGTAGTCGTTCGCCTCGGGCACCTTGAGAGCGGGCGCTTTCACTTTTCGCTCCGGCACGAAGCCGCCCAGGGCCTGGCGCCGCGCCTGCACGTAGCGGGTTTCCGCGCTGTCCAACGGCGGGCGATAGAAGGGGGTCTCCACCACTTCGTCGTCCGCCAGGGGAATGTCGAAGCGGGTGCGGAACTCGCGCAACTCCCGTTCGTTGAGCGCCTTTTGCTGGTGCGTGATATTGCGGCCTTCGCCGGCTTCGCCGAGGCCGTAGCCTTTGACCGTCTTAGCCAATATCACCGTGGGCATGCCTTTGTGATTTACCGCCGCGTGGTACGCGGCAAAAACCTTTGCCGGGTCGTGGCCGCCGCGCAGCAGCTTGCGAATCTGATCGTCGGTCAGGTGATTGACCATCGCGGCGAGTTCGGGATACTTGCCGAAGAAATGTTTGCGCGTGTAACTGCCGGGCTCCACGGAATATTTCTGGTAGTCCCCGTCCACCGCTTCTTCCATGCGCTTGACGAGGAGTCCCTTTTCATCCGCGCCAAGGAGCGGATCCCAGTCGGAGCCCCAAATGACTTTGACGACGTTCCAGCCCGCGCCCCGGAACAAGGATTCGAGCTCCTGAATAATCTTGCCGTTGCCTCGCACCGGCCCGTCCAGGCGTTGGAGATTGCAGTTGACGACCCAGGTCAAGTTATCGAGATGCTCACGTCCGGCCAGCGACAGCGCGCCGGAGGATTCGGGCTCGTCCATTTCTCCGTCGCCAACGAAACACCAAATGCGCGGTTCCTCGCCGGGCAAGAATCCGCGGCTCTGCAGATAACGGACGAAGCGGGCATGATAAATCGACATGATCGGCGCGAGGCCCATGGAGACGGAGGGAAACTGCCAGAAGTCCGGCATCAAATAAGGATGCGGATACGAGGGCAGTCCGCCCACCGGTGAGAGTTCCTGGCGAAAGTGATGCAACCTGGGCGCGTTGATGCGCCATTCGACATAAGCGCGGGAGTAGATGCCTGGAGAAGCATGGCCCTGGAAATACACCATGTCCGCGAGCCGTTCGTCACGGCCGCCGCGAAAAAAATGATTGAATGCGACCTCGTATAGAGTGGCCGAAGAAGCGTAGGTGGAAATATGGCCGCCGATGTCGGAATGGAGCCGGTTGGCTTTCACTACCATGGCCATGGCGTTCCAGCGCACGTAGCTTTTGATGCGCCGCTCGATTTCGCGGTCGCCGGGATAAGCCGGCTCTTTTTCAACGGGAATCGTATTGATGTAAGGCGTGGTGACGGTGAAGGGAATCTTGAGCCCGGATTCACGCAGTCGCTCGATCAATTCCTCCACGAGCAACGTTGCTTGCCCGGATTCCTCGTTCCTGAGAATATACTGGAGAATGTTTTCCAGCGAAGCGAGCCATTTGTGTTGACCGTTGCGCTGGGTTTTGGAGTTATCTCGATGGCCGCCAATTCCGACATCGTTTTCCATGTCTTTTTTTTCTGCATCCATCTACGCTGGTTCCCCTGAATCCATCAAGTGGACAACAAATTGAAATCAAAAGCAACTAAAGTTTTGAAATATCTCAACCTGACCTTCGACGCGCCGGAGGAAAATCTCGCCTGCGATGAGGCTTTGATCGCCTGGTGCGAGGGCGAGCAAGCCGGCGGAATTTTAAGAGTGTGGGAGCCGCGCCAGTATTTCGTCGTCGCCGGATATTCGAACAAGATCGGCGCGGAGGTCAATCACGCCGCCAGCGCCTATGACGGTATTCGCGTGCTGCGGCGTTGCACCGGAGGCGGCGCCGTGCTGCAGGGCCCGGGTTGTTTGAACTATGCCCTGGTCTTCAACCATCAAGACGAAGAATGGCTCGGCGATCTGTCCCGCTCCTACCGCATTGTCTTGGAACGCCACCGCGAACTGTTCACGGCGTTGAGCGGCGCTCAGGTGACCGTCGAAGGAACCAGCGATCTTGCGGTTGATGGAAGAAAATTTTCCGGTAACTCGCAATACCGCAAACGACGCTGGACATTGGTTCACGGCACTATTCTTTTGCATTTCGATCTCGCGCGCATCGAGCGATATCTGCGGATGCCGTCAAAAGAGCCCGGCTACCGGCAAAATCGGCGGCACGAAGATTTTCTCGTCAACCTCAACATCGACAGGGGTATTGTCAAACATGGGTTGCGAAGGATTTGGCGCGCGACGGAGGAGCTCGGCGCGCCGCCGCCGGGCGTTATCGACGAATTGGTGCGGCAGCGCTATTCGCGGCCGGAATGGAATTTGAAGTTTTAGGTTGGGATTGGCGGGAAAATTAGCGGCGGTGGGTAAGTGAATGGCCCGCCTTCACCATTTATTCTCCTTCGCCGAATACCTCGCAGCTTGCTGCGAGGATGAAGGCGAGGAGAACGCTCCGTAGCCTTGGCGAAGGAGGGTGGAGGGCTTCGGAGAATTTCGCAAAGATACCTCGGAGCTTTGCTCCGAGGAGCTTCATTCCGTTGAACCTTGAACTGCCGCAAGGCTTGGAACGACTGGAACGTTTGGAACGTTTGAAACTTCGTAATTCCCTTGAACATGGACATTTCTTTTGCCTTACGATAGTAAGCTTGAGAATCCGGCAGCGGAAAAAAGTCTCGGGGAAATCCAGGGAGGAGCTTGTCGTTATGCATATCGGCTCGCTAACAGCAGCGTTTTTTTGCGCTTCACTCCTGACGGGTATGACTCACGCAGCCGCACCTTTCTACGAAGGGAAGACGATGCGGATCGTCGTGGGAGCCGCTCCAGGAGGCGGCTTCGACACCTATTCCAGGACCATTGCACGGCACATGGGCAAATATATTCCGGGTCATCCCGCGATCATTGTCGAGAACATGCCCGGAGCCGGTTTCGTTGTCGCCGTCAATCATGTGTACAGGGTAGCCAAAGCCGACGGCCTTACTATCGGCAATTGGATAGGAACGCTCGTGCTTGCGCAGGTCGTCGGTCGAAAAGGGCTCGAGTTTGATGTGCGACAGTTCGAATACATCGGTTCTCCCGTCAAGAATCACGACACTTGTGTATTCACCAAATCAAGCGGGATCACGACCATTGACAATTGGCGATCGTCCAAGACGCCGGTCAAATTAGGATCAACTCCGCCCGGCGCAACGACTTACGAAAACGCCATGATTTTGAAGGAAGCGCTTGGCCTGCCGATTCAGGTCGTTGCGGGTTACAAGGGCACATCCGATATTCGATTGGCAGCAGAGGGCGGCGAGGTCGCCGGTCTATGCGGACTCTCATGGGCATCGGCAAAATCGACCTGGCGAAAAGGGTTAGAGTCAGGCGAAGCCATGGTTGTGTTGCAAAGTACCCCAACGCCCCACCCCGAGCTTCCCAATGTTCCCCTCTCCATAAATCAAGCTAAGACCAATGAAGGTAAGAAACTCGTGCAGGTCGGCATTCATGACGCGAGCGCCATAACGTACCTTTATTCGCTGCCTCCGGCGACTCCGAAGGACCGCGTGCAGATCTTGCGCAAGGCATTCGGGGACACGATGAAAGATCGGGAATTCCTGGCGGAAGCTAAAAAAGCCAATCTCGACCTCGATCCGGTAACTGGCGAAGTCTTGGAGAAGACCATTGTAAATTTCTTCAAGCTAGAATCCTCGCTTGCTAACAAATTACGCGAAATCCTTAAATAGGACTCTTTTGCCACGCTTACTTGCTCGTGATCAACAGCAGTGCTTTGAGATAACCATCTTGCAGGCGCTGAGACTGTGTCGTAATCCGCTCAGCGACCTCGATGTCATGCTGAGCAAAGCGAAGCATCTCGCAATTTCAAGCGGTTACGAAGTCGAGATTCTTCGGCTATCGCCTCAGAATGGCATTGCGACACAGTTTCGCCGGGGGAAGAAGGTTTTTTCAACGGGATGGCGAAGCGCTTACCGTCCAGGTGAGCCGGGTTACTGACATCCCTCAATTCTCGACCGGGAGGTCTTATGGCCAAGAGCTTGAACAGGTTTCTCCAAGAATGCCGGAAAGAGATTCCCAACGAAGTCATCCATATCACGAGAACCATCGACCCGGCGCACTATGATGCGACGGCCGTTAT
>DASWHT010000090.1:0-5991 GCA_036398075.1 Binatia bacterium
CGACGAGCCGTTCGCGGTCATCGGAGATGATCGCCAAGTGACGAATGCGCGCCATAGACATAACCTCCCGTTAAAATTTGCCGAACCAAGACGTTCGTTGAGAAGCTCGGAAAACAACTCTAGTAAACTGTAACAGCTACATAGCGTCTGCCGTTCATGGTTCGAGAGCCTCACCACGAACGGCTTGTGCCTTGACCGTTCACCCTGACCCCTCGACGGGCTCGGCACTAAAGGCCGTCGAGCGTGCCTGCCCTGAGGACCCTCGAAGGGTCGAAGGGTTCTTCGAAATTAGACGTCAATCAACTGTTACAGGCCACCAGGACTCAACGCGGCTCATACCAATTTCCATCCGCAAACTCAATCGGATCTCGATCCGCCCGCGCCCTTCGCAACAAGCGCATTGTCTGCTTCGCCGTCGTTGACAAGCCGTCAACCAGTATTGTATGGCCCACTCTGTGTTACTATTCACCACGATGGCCTAGCGCGGCAAAGCCGCAACCAAAATTGAGCCAGAACCGAAAAGAGGATTTACCACGAAGAACACGAAGTTCACGAAGTTTAAGAGCACACATATCCGAACCCTTCGTGTCCTTCGTGCCTTCGTGGTGAGTCCCCTCTTCTTTGCGCCCTTTGTGATTAAATCTCTTCTTCTCTAAGAAACCGAGGAATTTTCGAATGGCCTACCTAGACCTTCAACAATATCTCAAATGCCTTGAATCCGCGAAAAAGTTGCACTGGATCGAAAATCCGGTAGATCCGTCATGGGAAGTAACCGCCATCACCAGGCAGGTATTTGATCGCTACGGCTGGGACGACCGGCCGGCGTTGGGATTTCGTCATGTAGGCGACAGTCTATTTCCACTAGTGATTGGCGTGATCGGCGGCTCGCCGGCGATCTACGCATTGGCCCTTTCGACGACCGTAGACAAAATTCCCCAAGTTTGGGAGAAAGGGCAGCGCCAGCCCATCGATCCGACGTTAGTTCGATCGGGACTTTGCCAAGAAGTCATTTCCCGCGGCACCGAGGTGGACATCGGTAGCTTGCCGCAGGTGGTCTGGACGCCGACCAACGATCCCGGACCATATATTACCGCTCCGGTGGTGATCACCAAAGAGCCCGAAACCGGCAAACGCAACGTCGGGACTTATCGACTGCAAATGAAAACGGCGCAACGCCTCGGCCTATATGTCGGCGCGGCGCAGCATGCGGCAAAACATATTCGCCAGCACGAAGCGAATAAGCAGGACATGCCGGTCGCCGTCGCCATCGGCGTCGACCCGACGATCGTGCTCGCGTCCATCAGCAAGTTTCCCTATGGCACCGATGAGCTAGCGGTTGCCGGCGGGCTGCGCGGCGAGCCAGTGCCCTTAGTTCGATGCCAAACGGTGGACCTCGAAGTTCCCGCCAATGCCGAGATTGTCCTCGAAGGATTTCTCCGCGCGGGGCAGCGCGAGCCCGAGGGACCCTTCGGAGAGTTCTCGGGCTACATGAGCCCGGGCGGCCAGCAGCCGATTATCGATATCACTTGCATGACCAGGCGACGGACGCCGGTGTATCATGCTTTCTTGAGCCAAATGCCGCCGAGCGAATCGAGCTGCATCCGCAGCCTCAGCCGTTCCGCGGCGTTGTTTCATCACCTGCGCCACGTCCTCGGCCTGCCGGTGCGCGACGTTCACTTCACGGAAAGCGGCGGCGCCAGCGCAATTTTGGTGATCTCGATGAAAAAGGAATACCCGGAGCAAGTCAAAGAGGTCGCCTGGGGCGCCTGGTCGCTGATGAACAAGGAGGGCAAGTTTACCATCGTTGTGGACGAAGACATCGACGTGCGCAATCCCTTTCAGGTGGAATGGGCGATGAGCTTTCATAGCCAACCGGTTCGCGACAGCTTCATGGTCGGCGGCGTGGTTCCTTCGGGAGTTGATCCGTCAACGGCGCCGGCGGATGTCCCGCAACATGATCCGCGACGCAGGACTGGCAGCAAGATCCTCGTCGATGCCACCCGCAAGCATCCCTACCCACCCGCGGCGCGGGTCCCCAACGAATACATACTAGGCGTTCAGAAAAAATGGCGCGAATATGGCTTCAAGTAAAATACCTCGGCAAAGAGACTGTGTCGCAATATCGTTCATGGTTCGAGAGCCTCACCACGAACGGTATTGCTCGATCGTGAATTCAACTACTTATCCGCTCGCCCTGAGCCTGTCGAAGGGCTCCGAGTGAATTGCGACACAGTGTCGAAGCACAAAGTCGTAACTATCATGGAGCATAGAGACTATGGTCAATTTCATGGATTTTTATTACACGGGGCCGCAGGCTCTCGCGGGCCGGTATATGAGGAAGTTTTGGCATCCGGTGTACCGCTCGGAGGATCTGCAACCGGGTTGGGCCAAACCGATTCGGATCATGAGCGAACAATTTACCTTGTATCGCGGCGATGGTGGCAGACCCCACGTCGTCGGCTTTCGCTGCCCGCACCGCCAAGCGCAGCTTTCCATCGGCTGGATCGAAGAAGATTCTATTCGCTGCCGCTTCCACGGCTGGAAATTCGACAGCTCCGGACAATGCGTCGAACAACCCGCCGAGAAAGAATCCTTTGCCGAGAAGATGCGCATTAGAAGTTGCCCGACGGAAGAGTACCTCGGGTTGATCTTTGCTTACTTTGGCGACGGCGAGCCGCCGCCGTTGCCGCGCTATCCTGATTTTGAGAAAGATAACTTGTGGGCGGAAACCTACGTTCGGCCTTGCAACTTTGTAAACAACCTGGAGAACGATCCGATTCACATCCCGTTTACCCACCGCGAGTCCGAGTTTTACATGAACCGCCCGCCGGAAATCCCTGACATTACGGTCGAAGAAAGCGAGTGGGGCGTGCTTTTGCAATCGCGCTTTCCGAGCGGCCGATTGTATATCACGCAGCATGGTTTGCCCAATCTCTTGTGCTTCAGAGAGCGTGACCGCGATCATCTCGCCTGGCGCGTGCCCATCGATGACAACAGCCACGCCAGTTTCCAGCTGGATGTGACGCATATCATGGACGGCGAAGAGGGCGAAGCCTACAAAAACCGCCACAAGGCTCGAACCGGCAAGCTTGGCCGGACGCCCACCGAAGTCGGTGAAGCCGTGTTGCGCGGAGACGTGCGCATTCAGGACATCGAGGGGCCTGAACGTTCCAATATCGTCTGGATCCAGGACTACGCGACCCAAGTGGGGCAGGGACCTTTGGAATTGAGAAAAAAAGAATGGTTGGGCCGCTCGGACCGCGCGTTGATCTTGATCCGCAAGATTTGGCAGCGCGAACTTCAGGCCCTCGAAGCAGGTAAGCCGCTCAAACAATGGGCGCGCTCTGACCGGCTTGCCGCATTGCATTCTAGAGCGAACGATTAAAATCGCCGGTGTATGTCGATCCTCCATGCCGGCGGAACTCAACGCGTACAGCCGCCAGCAGGCAAAATACGGAGAAGATAATGCCGACCGTTGATTACATGGACTGCTTTCCGACCGGGCCGGAGACTATCTCGGGGCAATACATGCGCAAGTTCTGGCACCCGGTCGAGCGCGCCGAAGATATCAAACCGGGTTGGGCCAAGCCGATCCGCATCATGAGCGAAGATTTCACCCTCTATCGCGGCGCAGGCGGCAAACCGCAAGTCGTCGACTTTCGCTGCCCCCATCGCCAGTCGCAGCTTTCAGTCGGCTGGGTGGAGGGCGATTCGATCCGTTGCCGGTTTCACGGCTGGAAGTTCGACGGCTCCGGGCAGTGCGTCGAGCAGCCCGCGGAAAAAGAATCCTTCGCCGACAAAGTGCGCATCCGCAGTTATCCAACCGAAGAATATCTGGGACTCATCTTTGTTTACTTTGGCGCGGGCGCGCCGCCACGCCTGCCCCGCTTTCCGGATTTCGAGAAAGAAGGCTTATGGGTGGAGACTTACGTCCGGCCTTGTAATTTTCTCAATAACATTGAAAACGATCCGGTGCATATTCCTTTCACCCACAAAGAGTCCGAATTTTTTCTCCGGCGGCCGCGGGAAATCCCCAGCGTCGCCCAAGAGGAAACCGAGTGGGGCCTTATGTTAACGACTTCGACGAGCACGGGACGGGTTCAATATCTGCATTATGGCATGCCCAACATTCTCGCCTTCAAGGAGTCCGACCGCGACCATCTCGCCTGGCGCGTCCCCATCGACGATGAAAGCCACGCGAGCTTTCAACTCGATATCCAGCACGTGAAAGACGGCATCGAGGGCGAGGCGATTAAGAAACGTCACCTTGCCCGGACCGGAAAATTGGGCCGCTCGCCGAGCGAACTGGGAGAAGCCGTGCTCAGAGGCGAGATCCGCATTCAAGATTTGGCCGGAGACGACAAAGCCAACATCGTTTGGATCCAGGACTATGCCGTGCAGGTTGGTCTGGGACCTATGGACCTGCGCCGAAACGAAAACCTCGGACGCTCGGATACGCCGCTGATTCTGCAACGCAAGATCTGGATTCGTGAGTTGCAAGCCCTCGCCGACGGCGCGCCGCTCAAAGCGTGGCAGCGCTCGGAGCGGCTTATCCAACTGATTTCATATTCCCATGTGCCCGATGAAACCACGCCAACGTAATTCTTCCCAACGGCGGCGCCGGTCCCGCGCGGTTGCGCCAGAGGTAGCCTGGCTGGCAGTAAAAAGGATTCTTGACTTATCGCGGGCCGGTTATATTCGACGATTCAGTGGATCGAGAAAATTCCATTGAAAAGCTTGATCAGTTCGACCTGCTCGTCGTCCCACTCCGACAAAGGAATCTGCATTTTCCTGCCCTTGAGATCGACGAGATAGCCGACGTCTTTTCGGCTGACCCATCGGCCCTGGGACGCCATGATTTCCTGGCCCGGTTTTGACAACAGAAAGTCGACCCATAAGGCCGCGGCATGGGCATGGGGAGCGCCGGCGGCGATGGAAATCGTGGTGGGCGTCTTTACCGCCACGAACGGCTCTGAAAGTACGAAATCCGCCGGCGCCCTGGCATTTTTCAATTGCAAAACTTCTTCAGGGAACGCGTCGATGACGATGGGAAACTCCCCCGCCACCGCCAGTTGCGCCAGCAAGGTCGGGCCACGGCGCATGTTCAGTTGCTGCTTGGCTAGTTTCCCGGCGTACTCCAGGGCCTTGCCTCGGCCATAGTAATCGATCAGCGACGACAGCCAGTCGTAGTCCGTTGTATCCAGACCCAGCTTATCCTTCCATTGCGGATCGAGCAGATCGTCGAAAGACCTGGGCGCTTTGTCGCGCGCAATCATGCGGGTGTTGAAAAGAAAGACCCGCGGCTGGGCGTATATGGAGTTAACGAATCCCTCTTTGTCGCTGAACCCGTCGCGCAAGGCTGAGCGCAAGGGCGTGCGGTAGCGCGCGACGGCCCCGGCCTTGGCAAGAACACCCACGAAGGAACGGCGCGTGTTAATTATGTCGGCGCGATGCTTCTTGGTGCGGTGCTCGACGAGCAATTGCTCCATCTGCCGGCTTGCGCCGCCAGGCTGGAAGCGGACTTTTAAAAAAGGATACTTGCTTTCAAAACTTTTAATGAGTTCCTGAGCGCGGTCGCTGCCCATGGCCGCGTACCAGACCACTTCACCTTCCTTGCGCGCTTCCGTCTCCAACGTTTCCGTCCGCGCTTTTTCCGGCAGCCGGTTGAGCTGCTCCAATTTTTCTTCCACGCCGGAGGCCTGGAGCAGCGCTGGAAGTATCCAGAGCATGCACAAGAGCACAGCCGGCAAATTTCGTTTCATGCTTGTTCCCTCTAGTCGGTTCAAAATCCGAGGTGTTCAGAACTATTTGAACGTTTTGAACGACTTGAACTATTTTTATTGAGCCAATTGAGCGAAAAACCCTTTGCGGTCGAGCTCGGCGACGATGCTGCTATCCATGAAGTCCGAAGCCCGTTTGTTTTTAAACAACGGATCGGTGAAGGCCACGCTCTCCAATTCCAACTGGACGGCTTCTTCTCGCGCATAGGGC
>DASWHT010000091.1:0-8229 GCA_036398075.1 Binatia bacterium
CACGGACTCCGGCGAAACATTGGCATCTTTCGTTAAGACACGGGTCACTTGCCGCGACATCGCCGCGGCCATTTTTCGATCGTTCACTTTCCACTGCTTCATCATGATGTCAGTCAGGGATTCCTGGTTGTTTTTGTCCCATACGAACTGCAAACCGCGCAGCGTCGCCCGCACCATTCTATAGACTTCGTCGGGGTTTTCGCGGATTTTCTTTTCCGAGGTGCCGAAGCCGTTCTGGGCGAACTGCACGATATCGCCGAGAAAGATGAGCTCATTGTAGCCCTTTTCCAGCGCGATGATGTTTTCAGGAACCGAAAGCAGCGAGGCGTCGACGACGCCCGACTCAAGGACAGCGAAACGGCTGGCGGCCGATCCACCCATCGGCAGGACGGACACGTCCCGCCCCGGCTCGAGGCCGAAATGTCGCAACGCGCGATAACCGAGCAGCGTCGCGGAGCCACCGGGAGAACTGCCGGCGATTTTCTTTCCCCTGAGCTGTTTGGGCTCTTTGATTTCCTTCTTGCTCATGAGAAACAGCATGGGACGTTCGACGGTGAAGAGCAAGACTTTCATCGGTTGGCCGCGCACGGCGCCGCCGATCAATCCGGTTACGGCGGCGCTATAGTCCAGATCTCCTGTCATAACTGCCGAGCTGGTCAGGTTTGCCGCCATGTAGATGATTTCCAAGTCGAAGCCTTCGTCCTTGAAGAAGCCGCGATGCAGCGCGGTATAGATGGCCAGGAAGGAAACATTGGTCGAAGAGCTCCCCATGCGGATTTTTTTAAGTGACTGTGGGTGAGCCAATGTCGGGAGGAAAAATCCCGCCGCAAAAAAACTAAGAAGCAAGCAGCCAACTAACGTGTTTCTTCCAATTTTCATCACAGTCTCCGTTTTTCGTCACTCCCGCGAAAGCGAGAGTCCAGATGGGAAAAGAAAACCCGGATTTCCGTTTTCACGGGAATGACGGATAGGCGCGATTGCGCTAGCCGAGCCGATTTATCATTGGCCATCAATCAATCTGGCTCCACTCCTTGAACTCCTCTAATCCAAGTCTTTGCAGCGTGTCCATGAACGGCCTGCCGGTTTTTTCGTGGCGGCCGGAGATTCGGTAATACTCGTACACCAGGTCCGGCAGCCATTTGGCAATCGTGAAGCCTTTGAATTTGCCATCGGGTATCGGTTCCAAAAAGCGCGGTCCGACATCCTGCCAGTCGTGCTCGGCGATCCAGCCGCGCTGGGTGCCGAAAACGCTCTGCAAGATAATCGCGCGATGGCCGACATCTATGGTTTCATCCAGGGAAACATTCCATCCGGTAGTCGCGTTGAGGGAGTCGACCATGCTTTGCACCCCGTCGGCTGGTTTTTCATTCAACGCGAACCAGCAGCCGCCCATTAAGCCGCAAGCCTGCCGAATCTGTTCTGTGATCAAATGCGAGTTGGTCCAGCCGTCCGGTTGATTCGGATCGAGGGGCCCCCAATTTTCCCGGTAACGCAGATCAGCGGGAGGCTCCGTACCGCCTGCGCCCTGCGGTTTCATCCCGCCGCTAGCGACCAACTCGCGCAGCATCTGGCTCAGCAGCGGGCGCCACTCGTGTTGCGCGGGGGTGCCACCCTTGGTGTGGACGACCCAGTTCTTGGCTTCGCCGCCCAGCGCCTCGGCGAGTTCTTTGGGACCGTCGGCCAGGATATTGCCGAGCCAGGTTTCCCGCCGCGCGCAACGCTCCAACAAGCTTTCAACAGCTTCGAGGTTGCCCCACTCTAACTTCAATCCGTCGGTTTTGTCCGGACCGAGCGCGCCTTTCTCCCAGGCTTCGAACGCCAGCCCGGCGCCGCAAGCGAAGTGGCTGCACTCGATGCCGAGATCGTTAATGCGCTCCGAAAGATAAAGAACGTCGTTGCCCTTGAAACCGAGATTGTAAAAGGTGTCCATCCATTCGCTGCCGGCGTTGAAGTGGCCGATCTTGCCTTTGAACCGGCCCTCGCCGATCTCCACGTCCCACGGGCACATGCGCGGGCATTGGAAGCAGGGGCGAAGGGTCACACGATTTTGATCGAGACCTTTGGCTTCATCAGTGATCACGGTGCTGCGCCAATTCAGCTTGGTAATCGCGCCCCAGTCTTCGCCATGGCCGACGCTAGTCAGGCGTTTTTTTACGGTGGTTTTTCGCGTTGCAATGGCCCTTGTCCAGCGCTCACCAGCCGCTATCAACTTATGCTTGTCGTGCACGCGCGGCCGCCTGGTTCCCCAGGCAACGATGGCCTTTAGCTGCTTTGACCCCATCACCGCGCCCAAGCCGTGCGCGGCAGTGTGATTATAGTCGTTGACTAGCATTGCCGCGCGAATGAGGTTTTCGCCGGCCGGGCCGATGCAGCCGATCCGCGCGTCCTGGTGGCCGGATTCGGCGCGCAGCGTCTCTTCGGTTTCCCTGATGCCTTTGCCCCAAACGCGGCTCGCATCGCGCAGCTCGACTTTGTCTTCGCCGACATAGAGATAAGTCGGCTTGCGCGCGGCTCCGGTAATGATTACGCCGTCGTAGCCCGCGGCTTTGAGAGATGTGCCGAAGTAGCCGCTGGTGGCGCCACGGCCGAGAGTATACTTGGTCGCGGGACTGAGATAGACGAAACATATCTTAGTGCCGCCGGGAGTGAATCCCGTGCCGGTGATCGGCCCGGTCATGGCGACGATAACGTTCTTTGCATCATAGGGATCGATGCCGAGCGCCAGCTCGTTCAGCAGCACGTACTCGGCGAACAGTTGCCCGCCCCAGTACTTGCGCAATAGCGGCTCTTCAGGGAGATTTAAGTCCGTCAAATCTGCCGTGCTCATATCGACGCGCAATATCTTGCCCATGTAGCCGCCGGGCAACCGGGTTTTACGCTGCGCTGGGAAACAATTAGCATATTGGAGATTTGTGGTCGCCATAAGAGTCTCGCTTTAGCTTTGTTCAAATCGTTCAAAACGTTCAAGCCGTTCAAAACGTTTGACCCATGGGATGGTTCAAAACGTTAAGGGCTTCATCAGTCTTTAACGGTTTGAACGATTGGAACGGCTTGAACGTTTTGAACGGTATTTATTTAGTTTACGGAAACAGCTCGCATTTGCCGCTGTTGGGTTGGTGGTCCCAACGGGATTCGAGACCACAAAAATAGTTCCACGCGCGCTGGGCGCGGCGCTCCAGGGCGATCTCAGCGCCGAAGGCGCGGCATTCTTCCTCGCTGATGGTCCCGACTTCGCCGAGGCTCGCGGCCTGCCATGATTTTTTCGCGTCGTCCTCCAACACGAAGGAAGTGTAGAGGACTTCCGGCAAATTTTGCCCGGCAACCACGATGCCGTGACCTCGCAGCAGCGCCGCGCGCTTATCGCCAATCGTTTTCAACAAACTGTCACCGCGCGCCGGGGTCGTGATCAGCTGGGCTGCCGGGAATAACGGCACGCCGCCGGCGAAGACCGCCCCTTGCAGCGTGACCGGTTGAAATTTGCGTTTGGCTATGGTGAAAAGCGTCGCGTAGGGCGTATGCAGGTGCGCGACCGCAAGCGCGTCGGAGCGCGCGCCGTGCAGCGCCGTGTGAATCGGCCATTCCACGGGCGGGCCTTGTTCTCCTTCGAGGGGCTTGCCGCTGAGATCGATGGGCACCATATCTTCCGCGCGCAGACTCCCTTTGTCAGAGCCCATGCCGGGTGTGATGAAGATTCTTTTCGCCTCCGGCTGGTAGACGCTGACGTGGCCGAACACGCCGATCATTCCCTGCATCGCGAAGATGCGCGTGCAGGTAGCCAGTTGTCCGCGCAGCTCAAATTCCGTAGCCATGGTGTTATCTCCTCTGGGCCGCTTCCAGTTCCTTTTTCACTTCTTCGACGAGTTGCAAGTGCAGCAAACGCTCCGGTGGAATGTCGTCTTTAATTTGCATGGGAATTTTGATGTCGTAATCGAGAAAATTTTTAATGCCTTCCGCCGTCGGTAGTCCCGGCACCCCCGGAGCCAGAGCGCGCAGATAATTCTTCGTCGCCTCCACGAGCATCGGTTTTGTGGCGTTGCCGAGTTGGAGCTTTTTCATTCCCAAATCCACCGACTCTTCGGGCCGCTCGCGGACAAACATAAGGCCGCGGATGGCCGCTCGCAGCCATCTTCTAATTTGGTCTGGATTCTCGCGGATCTTCCTTTCCGATGTCACGAACCCTTGAAAGGGCATCGGAAACAGGTCCCCCATGAAGCCGAGGGAGTGCAGTCCCTCCTTTTGCGCGAAGACAAGTCCGCCGGGATCCACCGTCGTCGCATGAGCGGCGCCGGTTTTTATCGCCACGATCCGCGTGTTGGTATTCGCACCCATGGCGATGCGAATGATATCTCTAGCTGACAGTCCTCCCCGCTCGACAAACATGGTAATAATCCGGTCCTGGGTATCGCCGGGACTGCCAATGGCAACGGTCTTACCCTTGAGATCCGCCGCTTTTTTGATGCTGGAATCCGCCACCAGGTAAAAGGTCACTTTTTCCGTCTGGAACATAATCCCTTTGACGGGAGCGCCCTTGAGCGCCGCGCGCATGCCGCTGCCGCCGGCGCCGCTGAAATCCACGTCGCCGCTCAGCAGGGCCGCAATCGACAGCGGGCCGGAGATGACGACGGTTTCGTTGTCTAGCCCTTCCTCCCGGAAGAACCCTTTCGCGTCGGCGACGTGAATGGAGAGGTAGTTGAGGTTAGCTTGGGGAATGGCAGTACGGATTTTTTCGGCGCGGGCCGCGCTCGTCGCGAGTGCCAGAATGATGATAGCTAGAATTGCGGCTCGGAACGTTTTCATGGGCAGCGCATTAAATCTGAACCTCCTCTCCCTCGACGGGAGAGGATAGTGGTGAGGGTGCTCATTGGTTACCCCTCATCCTAGCCTTCTCCCGCAAGGGGAGAAGGGATCAATTCAAATAAAAAATAATGTACTGAAACTTACTCCGTACTTGGCTCGTCACGAGAAATACCGATAGATCAACCGCTTCGGATGAATGATCGCCAAGTACAGGGCGCGCAGCTTTCCAGGGATGCCGCAGCGCGGCGTGAAAAGATCCTTGAGCATCAGGCCGAGGGGTATCTTGTGTTTTGGGAATTTTTGCTCGCCGATACTGCGCACGCCGTATTTTTCTTTGCTATCCTTCAACACGTATACGACGCTGCCGCCGCCGGCTTCTTTGTCGCCGTAAACGTAACCGCTGACAGCTTCCGCCTGTTTCTTGGCTTTGTCTGAAATCTCCTCCGTCAAACCAAAGTCGAGGGCTTGCGTTGGGCAAGCCTGGACACAAAAAGGCTGCTTGTCCTCGCTGATCCGGTCGCTGCACATGGTGCACTTGCTGGCCTTGCCGGTGATGTCGTTCTTGGTGATGACCTCCCACGGGCAAGCGTGGATGCAGTACTCGCAGCCGATGCAGGTCTCCTTATTGATCACCACCGGGCCTTCCTCGTATTTCGTGATCGCTTCCACGGGGCAGACGGCGGCGCAGGCGGCGAAGCCGCAGTGCATGCAGCTATTGCGCGCCCAGATGGGGGATAGCCCTTCGAGCACCGGCGGTTCCATGGTGATCCAGTTGGTGCTGGATAGTTGGTAAAGACTCGTGCGGTCATGTTCGTTCCAGTCCTTACACGCCTGCACGCAGTGGCGGCAGCCGATGCACTTCGTTGCGTCGAAAAGTATGCTGCGCGGCTTGCCGTCCAGGAGCCGGCCCGTTGGCACCAGATTGCCGTATTGTTGAATTAAAGACTCGGTCGGAGAAGCCATGAGCGTCCTTTCAGCAGATAAAAAGCACGACATGGGAGGTGTATCACTTCCGTTTTGCGACCGTCAACCAGATTCTCTCAATCTTTGGCAATGATGGCTGAGTGAAATCTTACCCGCCCGAACGGAATGGGACATTAAAACCGCTTGTATTCGTCTATCCCCTTCGATTAGCGTAGCGGCAAAGGCAATATACTCAAGTGAAAGGGAGGCGCTATGGCAACAGGTACTTGGCGCGGAACGGTCGGCGTGGTGAAGCCGACCTATGGCTCCGGCTCGTTGGTGGAGTTCATTCGGCTCTTGCCCGAAGGAGTGGGATGTATTCCCATGTACGCCGGCATCAAGGAGCACTCGGAAAGGGGCTACCTCGGCGCGCTGGAAAACTACAATGCAAAAGTCGCCGAGCTGGCCGAGATCGGCGTCGATCTGATGCACCCCGAAGGCGGGCCGCCCTTCATGGTGCGCGGCTATAAAGCCGAGCAAGAAATCGTCGGCGGATGGGAAGCAAAATACAAAATTCCGATTTTTACCTCCGGCATGTCACAAGCCGAAGCGCTGCGCGCGTTGGGCATCAAGAAATTTGTCGGCTGCACCTACTTCAGAGACAAGCAGCTGAACGATATTTTTACCCGCTACTTCGAGGACTCCGGCTTCGAGGTGCTGGGAATGGAGGGCATGGACACCTCGCCGGACGAAGCCGATAAAGTCTCCACGGAAACGATTTACCAACATCTCAAGCAGTCCTATGCGAAACACCCGGCTGCCCAGGGCATCTATCTGCTCGGCTCAGGCGCCTGGCAGGTCAAAGACATAGTTGACGTCGAAAACGACCTCGACGTGCCGGTGGTTCACCCGGTGGCCGCGCGCGTCTGGTACGTGCAAAAGAAATTACAAGTGAGAAACCCGATCAAGGGCGCGAGCAGGTTGTTGGAGCAGATTCCGGAAATCGCGCAATTTTGAAGAGCAGCGCCGATCAGTTTACTCGTTTCCCCGGCTCGTGACGCTCTCCGGAGTTAAGCCGCCCGCCCAGGGATAGCTGCTGCGACTGTGGCTCGTTTTCCCAAGCACCAGTGTTTCCGCGTGGCGAATGCCGACCAGCTTGGTGTTGATCACCGGTACTTTGAACTCGGCTTCCAGTTCCTCCGGCGATACCACATAGGGCACGAGCCTTCCGCCCAATGGAATAAGGGCGTGGGCGCCTTCGGCGATCAGCTCTTTTCCAACCGCAAGCATGCGCTCCAGGATGAGACCGCGGTAGGCCGATAGATCGCCGGTTTCGTAGGCATTGATGGCCTTTATCCCCGACACGAATTTGCCCATGCGGTAGTTTTCGATAATGCGGCGGGCATAGATCGCGTGGCTATCCAGCGGCGCGATGAGCGCGAAGCGATCCGCGATGGTTGCTGCGAAGTGGCAAGAAGCGCGCAGTACGCCCACGACGGGGATGCGCACCGCGCAGCGCGCCACCTCTACGCCTGGATCGAAGGTGTTGCTCTGCACCACGGCGTCGAAACCGAGCTGCTCGGCCTCGATGATCTTTTTGACCAGCGCGGGAGTTTCCAGGGCATGATGCAAACCCGCCAGCGCCTGACTTTTGCGCAGGCGGTTCATGACCTCGGTTCCGCCCAGATCTTCCGGGTAATGTATTTCCACTGTGGTTCCGGGCGAAGCATAACTATTCATCATGGCGGCAATCCGAGCTTGGTACTCCGGGCTGCCCTCGCGCTTGGACTGGTGGTTTAAAAACATGATCCGCATCGTCAATCCTCCGTAGTACTAAAGTTGAAAGTTTTTGCGCCCGATTCTACCGATACTACAATCGACGAGAGAATTTTTCACCACGAAGGCACGCCTTCCGCTCGGGTATGTTCCAAACGTTCAAATCGTTCAAGTTGTTCAACGAACCCATTTCGCTCGGACGGCTTGAACGATTTGAACGGCTTGAACTACTTGAACCAGCGACGCGCAGCATTTTTTGCGTCCTTTGTGGTTAAATCTCTTCGTCTCTTTGGTCGCGGCTCTGCCGCGCTGAGACATGGTAAATTGTCTCAATGGCCAAAGATATTTCGCATGGTTTTGGTGTATTCTTCAAGATGTTCCCCGGACTCCGGGTTTACCGGGACCATCTGCAACCCCTTCGCCTTCGCTGCTTGATCTTTCATGAATTCCGACCGCGCGAGGTATCTTCCCATGTCGGCGAGTATCTTTTGTCCCTCGTTCGACAAGGCGAAGTCGACATACAGACGGGCGGCATTGGGGTGTTGGGGTTGGGAGGTAATCCCAATAGCGACCATCGTCGCCGGAGCGGGCGGGAACGCGACCCATTCAATGGGCCCTGGCCTCGGCAAACAACTTGGTAAGAAGCTTCTCGTTGCCGGCCCGATTGAACTTGACCTTCACAAACGGATATTTGGCCTGAAATCGCGCGATCATCGCGTTGGCTTCCTCGACGTTCATCGAAGCGTAGAGGAC
>DASWHT010000092.1:0-8021 GCA_036398075.1 Binatia bacterium
CCGATCTACGACCAAAAAAGAAAACTCGAAGTCGTCGTCGAAACCGCGCGCCGGGTCTGGGGTTAAACGTCGCCGCGCGAAGAAGCGATGATGAAATCCAAAGGTGAGCGGTGCGGTTGAAGCAGCAGGCAACCGCGACACATCGCCGGCCTGAACTCGCCCGCAAAGGAGAGAACCATGGCTAAAATTGCCAAGCTCGATGTGCCCTATGAACATTGGGACAGGCTGTATTCTCCGGTCGCTTGCGCCGTGATGATAACTACGGTGGACAAAGAAGGCCGGGTCAATGCCGCTTCGTTTGCCACGTGTGTTAGACAGAATCACGAACCCACCTGCATCTCGTTTACCGTCGAGATCGATAAAGACACTTACCACAACGTGTTGGCAACCGAAGAATTTGTCGTGAACATTCCGTCATTCGACCGACAAATTCTTGAAAAGGTCAGAGTCGTGGGTCTGCCCTTTCCCCGCGGCGTGAACGAATTAGAGAAAGCGGGGTTGACCGCCATTCCGGCGAGAGCTCTTAAGCCTCCCCGCATAGAGGAGTGCAAAGCCCACTACGAATGCAAGGTTATTTGGACTAAAGAATGGCTGCATCGCCTCACTGTAATGGGTCAAGTCGTTGCCGCCTCTGTGGATGAAGATTGTATGGACAAAAACGGCTATGCGATTCTCGAGAATCTCAAACCCAGCCACTATTGCGGCAAGGCGTTCGACAATAAATTTGTCGCATCCTATGAAGTCATGGAAGTCGACATGGTCTATGACGGTCCGGAGGCCCGACATAAACCGAAATGATTCACAACATTAGCTAGAACCGTGGCGATTCAGCCCCCTCAAGTCATCGAACGGTTAAAGAAAATCGTGGGAAACTGAAACTAAGGATGGATATTCCTCGACCGGCAAGCTCCAGCAAAAGTTATTCTTGCTGGCTTTTTTCATCTGTGATACCTGACGATAATGGAACACGACATCGCGAGCATTCGTCATGCCATTCGTGACATTCCCGATTTTCCCAAACCGGGAATCGTATTCAGAGACATTACCCCGTTGCTCGCCGACGGCAAGCTTTTCGGCCAGACGATAGACATTCTGGCCGAGCGTTATCGCGGCCAAAAGATCGACACGGTGCTTGGCATCGAGTCCCGCGGTTTTATTATCGGCGCCCCGTTGGCGTGCAAGCTTGGCGCCGGCTTTTCCGTAGTGCGCAAGCCGGGAAAATTGCCATACGACACTCATAGCGCAAGTTACCAACTGGAATACGGCACGGACACTTTGGAGATTCATGTTGACGGCGTTGCCAAAAATGCCCGGGTCGTCATCGCGGATGATCTCATCGCCACCGGCGGCACGGCAATGGCGACCGCCGAACTGGTTGCAAAGCTCGGCGCGACGGTGGTGGAGTGCGCCTTCGTGATCGAACTCGCGTTCTTGAAGGGGCGCGAAAGACTCAAGCCCCACGATGTCTTTTCGCTCGTGCGGTACGACTCCGAATAGCCCGGCCTTCGGGGCAACTTCCTTGACATCCCCCGATAATGGACTATAAGTGAATTAAGCCGCAACCCGGCCATGATCGGCAAAAATCCTCGACTTGGCGAGATAATTCTTCGAGCTGCTGCGGCGCCAGCGTAGTCGTTCAAAATTACATGAAGCGCATCGAAGAAATGTCGCTCTGGGAGCGGCTCTATGTCCCTGAAATCACCCGCGGCCTGTGCGTCACGGGATACCGGTTCTGGCGCAATTTGACGATTCACATTCTCCAGCGTTTCGGTTACGCCAAGGGCGCCAGCGCCGCCATCACCGTGCAATATCCTGAGGAACGCTGGCCGTATCCCGATACCTTTCGCGGCCGCCACCGCCTGACGCTCAAGGATGACGGTTCGGTGCAGTGCACCGCTTGTTTTCTCTGCGCGACGGCCTGTCCGGCGGATTGTATCTATATCGAAGCCGGCGAGTATGCCGACAAATCGGTGGAAAAATTTCCGCTTCGATACGAGATCGATACGCTGCGCTGCGTTTACTGCGGTTATTGCGTCGAAGCTTGTCCCTGCGACGCGATACGCATGGACACGGGAACCCATCCCGGCAATCTCGGTTTCAGCCGGAAGGCATTCGTCGAAACCAAAGAAGTGTTGATGAAACGTTCAGAGGAATTGGCCGAAAAGGGCAAAGAAGGACTGTACGAAGAATACGTCAAACCTTACCGGCATGTTTAACAACGATAGCTAAACCACCGGACTCTCGAGGAGGCTCCCAATGTCCAACTCCATAAACAATGATGGCATCAGCGCCGGGCCGCTGCCCGCTTCAAGTAAGGTTTACGTTCATGGCCATGGCCGTCCGGACGTCCAAGTTCCGATGCGCGCCATTCAATTGACCGGCGGCCACGCCGCCAACGGCAATGGCAACGGCGCTGAGACGAGGCTGCCGCTGATGGTCTACGACACCTCCGGTCCGTATACCGATCCTAGTGTCAAGACCGAAATCCGCAAGGGCCTCGCGCCGCTACGACTGGCTTGGATCAAGGGGCGCGGCGACGTGGAGGAGATTGCCGGAAGCTACGTGCACGGCAACGGCAAAAATGGCTCGAAAAAAGCCGCTCACACCGAGCGCTTCCCCGACGCTTCGCGACGGCCGATCCTGCGCGCGAAGTCCGGCCGTAACGTCTCGCAGATGCATTACGCAAAGCAAGGCATCGTCACGCCGGAGATGGAGTACATCGCGATCCGCGAGAACCTGGGCCGGGCAGAGGCCTTCAATAATAGCGCCGCCAGCGGGCGCACCCATGCGGGCAACAGTTTCGGCGCGGCGATCCCCAGGTTCGTCACGCCCGAGTTCGTGCGCGACGAGGTAGCGCGCGGGCGCGCGATCATTCCCGCCAATATCAATCACCCGGAAAGCGAGCCGATGATCATCGGGCGCAACTTCCTGGTCAAGATCAACGCCAACATCGGCAACTCCGCCGTGGCTTCTTCGGTTGAAGAAGAAGTGGAAAAAATGATCTGGGCGACGCGCTGGGGCTCGGACACCGTGATGGACCTCTCCACCGGCGATAACATCCATGAGACCCGCGAGTGGATCTTGCGCAACTCCCCGGTGCCCATCGGCACCGTGCCGATCTACCAGGCTTTAGAAAAGGTCGACGGTAAAGCGGAAGAGCTGACCTGGGAAATTTTCCGTGACACGCTCTTGGAGCAGGCCGAACAGGGCGTTTCCTATTTTACGATTCATGCCGGCGTGTTGCTGCGCTACGTGCCGCTCACGGCAAATCGCGTCACCGGCATCGTCTCCCGCGGCGGTTCGATCATGGCCAAATGGTGCTTGGCGCATCATAAGGAAAGTTTCCTCTACAGCCATTTCGAAGATATTTGCCAGATCATGAAGGCCTACGATGTCTCGTTCTCCCTCGGCGACGGGCTCAGGCCCGGTGCCATCGCCGACGCCAACGATGAAGCGCAATTCGGCGAGTTGGAAACATTGGGGGAGCTGACGGAAATTGCCTGGAAGCAAGACGTGCAGGTGATGATCGAAGGCCCCGGCCACGTCCCCATGCATATGATTCACGAGAACATGACCAAACAGTTGGAGGTGTGCCACGAGGCGCCGTTCTACACGTTGGGTCCTCTGACCACCGACATTGCGCCGGGCTACGATCACATCACCAGCGCCATCGGCGCGGCCATGATCGGCTGGTACGGCACGGCGATGCTCTGCTATGTGACGCCGAAAGAGCATCTCGGCTTGCCTGACAAAAAAGACGTCAAGGACGGCGTGATCGCCTACAAGATCGCGGCCCATGCCGCCGACTTGGCGAAGGGCCATCCCGGCGCCCAGGTGCGCGACAACGCGCTGAGCCAGGCGCGTTTCGAGTTCCGCTGGGAAGACCAGTTCAATTTGAGCCTGGACCCCGATACCGCGCGGCAATTTCATGACGAGACCTTACCGGCGCAGGGCGCCAAGGTGGCGCACTTTTGCTCCATGTGCGGGCCGCACTTTTGCTCAATGAAGATTACCCAGGACGTGCGCGAGTACGCGAAGCAAAAAGGATTGGAGGACCAAGCGGCGCTGCAGGCGGGCATGGCGGAAAAAGCCGAAGAGTTTAAAAAGACCGGCGCCAAGATCTACCACGAAGTCGGCGCTTCAGCGCCGGAATCCGGTGGCGCTCCCATGCGCGCCGCGGCGAAAGAATAGACGCCGGCGTTGTGTGATTTACAACTGGCCGCCCCGGGCGGCCAGTTTTGTTTCCGGCACTAAGAATTTAACCGCAAAGAGCGCAAAGATCCGGGCAAGGCCCGGGTTCAAGTCGTTCAAGACGTTCAAATCGTTCAAGCCGTCGAACAATCCGGCAATCGTTTTGAACGACTTGAACGATTTGAACTTTTTGAACGTCGTGTCCGGCCTGCCTTCGTGGTGATACCTTACGATCTCGTCAATTCGCTATAATTGACAATCCGCACTCAAGTGTCTAACCTTTAAAACATCGATGTTTTCATTTTGAGCGGGGCGCGTGGATACCTACGACAGCAAGACCGCGAGCCGCATCGTCGGCGTCAGCCTGCGCCAGATTCAATACTGGGACGAGCAGGGCTTCGTGCGTCCTTCCGTCAAGCTTGCCGGGGGGCGCGGTACCAAGCGTCTTTACTCGTTTCTCGATCTCGTTTGTCTCAAGGTCATCAAGGACCTGACGCGGCATGGCTTCACGTTGCAGAAGATTCGCCGCTGCTTGGGGCCGCTGCGCGAGCATCCGGCGAAGACCAGCCGGCTGGCGCAGTCGCTCAAATATCTGACCGACGGCGAGAGTCTGTTCGTGATCACCGATGACCGCCAGAAAATCCTCGACGCCATGGAGCGGCAGTTCGTTTTGTCGCTGGGCATAGGCAATTTGGTGCGGGAGTTAAGCGGAGAGGTGGAGCGCGCCGCCCGCGGCCAGGAGCGCAAAGGCGGCCGCGGACTCGGCCGCCTGCGGGAGAAAGGGTCCGGCACGGCGTAGCTTTCTCATGGAGCCGATCAAAATCACGCCGATGATGCAGCAGTACCTGCAAATCAAGCAGCGTTACCACGACGCCATTCTGTTTTTCCGTCTCGGCGATTTTTACGAAATGTTTTTCGAGGATGCCGAGACCGCCGCAAAGATCCTCGACATCGCGCTCACCTCGCGCAACAAGAGCGACGACGGCTCGGTGCCGCTCTGCGGCGTGCCCTACCATTCTGCGGAACCTTACATTCAAAAACTCTTGCGCGCCGGCCATAAGGTCGCCGTCTGCGAACAGATGGAGGATCCCAAGACCGCCAAGGGTGTGGTGGAGCGCGACGTGGTTCGCGTGATTACGCCGGGAACCGTTACGGCGGAGGAGGCCCTGGACGCCCGCGGCAATAATTTTCTGGCCGCGGTCAGCAGCGGGCGAAAGGGTTTCGGACTGGCTTTGACGGATATCACCACCGGCGCGTTTCGCTGCGCGAAGCTCGCCGATGGGCAATCTCTAATCGATGAAATCTCGCGCATCAAACCGAGCGAGCTATTGATCGCCGCCGGCGCGCAACGGTTGCGGGAGCGGCTGGAAAAGGAACTTAACGGCATATTTATCAGTGGAGTGGCCGAGGAGAGTTTCACCAAGGCGGCGGTGGAGCGCGTTATGCCCGGCGTGGTCTATGACGAACGGGATTGGGACGAAGCCTTGCGCGCGGCCGGCGCGGTGGTGGCCTATCTCGAAGCCAACGTCGCCGGGGCGTTGAAAGTTCTGTGCGATCTCGAACTCTACGAGCCCTCTAGCTATCTCGTGCTCGACGAAACGACAAGGGTGAATCTGGAGCTGGTGGCCGGTTACGACGGCCAGCGCAAAGGCTCGCTGCTGGCGGTGTTGGACCGCACGCGCACGCCCATGGGGGCGCGGCGTCTGCGCCAGTGGCTGCTTTATCCATTGCTCGATGAGCGCGCCATACGCGCGCGGCTCGACGGGGTCCAGGAGCTGGTGGAAAACTTTTCGCGGCGCGAAGAATTGAAATCGGGGCTGGGCCAAGTTCAGGACCTGGAGCGGCTCGCCGGTCGGGTGGCGGCGGGCAGCGCGCTGCCGAGGGATCTTACCGCCATCAAGGATACCCTCCACGCCGTCAATAAGCTGCGCGCTATCTTGGCAAACGTCAACGCCGAAGCGCTGGTCTCGCTCCAAGAAAAGCTTGCCGGACTGCCGGAGGTCGTAGACATCATTCACCGCGCCATCATCGACGACCCGCCGGCGGCGCTCAAAAGCGGCGGTTTCATCCGCGCCGGTTTCGACTCCGAGCTCGACGAGGTGCGCGGCGTACGCGCCCATGCCAAAGACTGGGTGGCGAACTTCGAAGCGGCGGAGCGCCGCCGCACGGGCATTGCTTCGCTCAAGGTGCGCTACAATCGGGTGTTCGGTTACTACATCGAAGTCACCAGAGCGAATCTCAAGGCGGTTCCCGACGACTATATCCGCAAACAAACGCTGGTGAACGGCGAACGCTATATCACACCGGAGCTCAAGGAGTACGAAGCCAGGGTGCTCAATTCCCAGGAGCTGATCGAAAAGCTCGAAGGGCAAATCCTGGCGCGCGTGCGCGAGCAGGTGGCGGCGCATTATGGTGCGCTCAACGAAACCAGCGGCGCGTTGGCGCTGCTGGACGCGACTCGTTCGCTGGCCGAAGTGGCCGAGTCGCAGCATTTCACCAGGCCGCGGGTGGATAAAGGCTCGGCGCTGGTGATCCGCGACGGGCGCCATCCGGTGGTGGAAGTCATGATGGGGCGAGGCGCGTTCGTGCCCAACGACGCCATTCTCGATCCCGCCTCGAATCAAATCTTGCTCCTCACCGGTCCTAACATGGCCGGCAAGTCCACCTACATGCGGCAAGTGGCGTTGATCGTGATCCTGGCGCAGATGGGCAGTTTCGTTCCAGCCGGTGAAGCGCGCATCGGCGTGGTCGACCGGATTTTTACACGCATAGGCGCGGCGGATTCGCTGGCGCGGGGCGAGTCGACGTTCATGGTGGAAATGAAGGAGACCGCCGCGATCCTGCGCTACGCCACCTCGCGCAGCTTGATCCTGCTGGACGAAGTGGGGCGCGGCACCAGCACGTACGACGGCGTGTCCATTGCGTGGGCGGTGGCGGAATATCTGCACGACCTGCCGGACCATCCGAAAACCCTGTTCGCGACCCACTATCACGAGCTCACCGAACTGGCCCAAAGCCGTGAGCGTATCAAAAACTACAACTTCGCCGTCAAAGAATGGCAGGGAGACATAATTTTTTTGCGAAATATCGTGCGCGGCGCGGCGAGCCGAAGCTACGGCATCCACGTCGCGCGGCTGGCGGGCTTGCCGGAGGCGGTGATCGCGCGCTCGAAAGAGATTCTTGCAACGTTGGAAAACAGCGAACGCGAAAAACCACGCGCCCTGGTCGCTGCCAACAACGCCGCCGAGCCGGTACAGATGGCGTTGTTCGCTTCCGCGGAGCACAAGCTCCGTGAAGATTTAATAAGATTGGACGTCTCTCAATTGACACCCATTGAAGCGCTCAATTTGCTCCATAAATGGTCGGACGAGGCAAAAAAATAATGAGAGGGTGATCATCATGAAGCAATGTCTTCGCTTAGCCTCCGTGATGACGCTGGGAATGCTATGGTTGTGCGGTTCCGTACCCGCCCAGGAATCGCGGCGCAGCCAGGAAAGCCCTCGCGCGCGCGGCAATGCCGATATTCGCGACTTAAATCCGTCCCACGAAGAAATCATGAGTGGCGCGACCGCCCGGCTTACGGCGATCAGATTTTTATCCGCTGACCACAATACCCGGGTCTTTCTGGAGGTATCGCAGCCGGTGCGCTATGAGGTTGGTCGTTTGCCGGAAGACGCGTCGAAGGGCTTGCCGCCGCGGCTATACGTCGACATCGCGGGTACCAAGCTCGCCATGGAGTCGCAAGCGCCGATCTACGTGCAAGACGGCGCGATCAAGCAAATTCGCGCCGGGCAGTTCAATCAGGATACCGTAAGGGTGGTGCTGGATAT
>DASWHT010000093.1:0-2773 GCA_036398075.1 Binatia bacterium
CCATCGCCGATCGGCTCGTGCGCTACGGGGAAATCGTCGGCCGGGAAAATGTCATCGCCGGCACCGATTGCGGTATCGGCTCGCGGGTCGGCCATCCCCAGGTCGGCTGGGCGAAGTTTCAAGCGATGGCCGAGGGCGCGCAGCTGGCGACCAAGGAACTTTGGGGGTAATCGATTGGTTCAAAGTTCAAGGTTCAAAGTAAGAGCCCTCGTTCAGTGGAGTTATGAATTGGGTTTAACGTTCAAAGCTCAAAATGGCAAGAACTTGTTGCAACGGCGGGTCCGAATCCGATACCTTGAACTTTGAACATTGAACGTTGAACTCACATAAAGGAGCAGTACCATGAAAATCGCCGTCATTGACGACTATCAGAACGCGTTCAAAACGCTCAAATGCTACGCCAAGCTCAGCGGCCACGAAGTGACCGCCTTTACGGATACGGAAACAGATCCGGCGCGCCTTGCCGAGCGGCTGAAAGACGCCGAGGTTCTCGTGTTGACGCAACAGCGTTCGAGTTTCCCGCGCGCGGTGATCGAACGGTTGCCCAATCTGAAACTGATCAGCCAGACCGGCTCCGGCACGGCGCATATCGACGTGGCGGCCTGCACTGAACGGGGAATCGCCGTGGCGGCCGGGGGATCGGGCAGGTCGAATGCGACGGCGGAGCTGACATGGGCGTTGATCTTGAGCGCTCTGCGCAATGTGCCGTATGAGGTCAAGCAATTAAAAGAGGGCCGCTGGCAGTCAACCGCGGGCGTGGAGATTAAAGATAAGACGCTGGGGATTTACGCCTACGGAAAAATCGGCTCCATCGTCGCCGGGGTCGGCAAGGCGTTCGGCGCGCGCGTCGTATGCTGGGGGCGGGAAGGATCGACGAAACGCGCGCGCGAAGCGGGTTTCGAAGTGGCGGCGAGCCGGGAGGCATTCTTCGCCGGCGCCGATATTCTCAGTTTGCACCTGCCGCTCAATAAAGAGACCCGCGGTATCGTCACCCGTGACGATCTGGCGCGCATGAAAACCACCGCGCTGTTCGTCAATCCGAGCCGTTCCGGACTTGTCGCGGACGGCGCGCTGGAAGCGGCGCTCAAGGCCGGGCGGCCCGGCTTCGCCGCGGTCGATGTCTACGGAAAAGAGCCGATCATCGGCGCCGACCATCCATTGCTGAAGATGGATAACGCGACTTGCACGCCACACCTCGGCTACGTAACCAGGGAGGCCTATGAGCAATACTACGGATTCGTCATCGATCACATTGTCGCTTTCGCCGCGGGTAAACCGACTAACATCGTGAATCCCGAGGCATTAGGAAAGAAATAAGATCCCGTTCAAAACGTTCAAATCGTTCCAGCCGTTCAAAACGTTTTGAACCAACATTTGTGGTCTCCAGAGTTCCATCTCGCGTGCGCGCTTACCGGTTCAACGGCGGAATCCTGATTCAAACCGGGCGAGACGGTTTGAACGGAGCGCAGCGGTTGAACGACTTGAACGATTTGAACGGCCGATAATTAGGGCCGCCAGCCGGCTTTCGTCAGTTCCTCGTCGGCCTTCTTCGCGAAGCTGAAATCGTAGGCGCGCTCGATGGGCACTTCCTTTGTGACTTTGACGACCTCGCGAACGATGTCGAGATCGTTTTTCTGGGTTTCCTCGTCCACCACGCCATTGGTGGTAAAAGTCCCGATCATGCCGTCGTAGGTGCGCGCCGCTAATTCGCTGTTCAATTGGGAAAACTTAATCATTGAATCGATCGCGACCTCGCGATTCTGCTTGACGAGGCGCAGGGCTTTGAGCAGAGCGCGCATGAATCCATGCATCAGCTTGGGTTTTTCTTTAATGAATTGGTCGTTGGTTGCCACGGTCCCCCAGGAATTTTTCACTTCTTTGCCCAAATATATGATTTCTTTCATGCCTTGATCGATGGCGCCAAAGCGTTCTTCCGAACTCAATAGCCCCGCATCCACGGTGCCCGACATTAGCGCCGCCAGACGCTGGCCCGGTGGCAGTGCAAGAAAAGTCATATCCTTGTTCCCGTCGAGTCCATACTTGGGGGCGACCTTTTTCAACATAAACGTCGCGACGGAGGCGACACCGGTCACGGCAATTTTCTTATTCTTTAATTCTTTGAAGCTGCTGAACTGGGGCCGGGCCATGAGCCACTGCAAGACCTGATCGTTGACCGCCAGCACCGTTTTGAGCGGCGCATTGCCTTTAGTGACGGCGACCAGGGCGCTGCTCCCGGAACCGGTGAAATCCATTTCTCCGGCCAGTACGGCTTGAAGGCCGGCGGTGGATGCCATAACGACGATATTGAGATCGATCCCTTCCTCCTTCATATAGCCGCGCTCCTTGGCGAGCGGAAAGATTATGAACTGAAACGACTTCGACGGCAGGGTGGCGTTAATTTTTTCGAGGGCCAATGCCGATTTGCCGGGAAGCAGCAAAAAGCTGACTACTAGCGACCAGACTATCTTCTTAATAAATTTCTTCATTGTTCATTCCCTCCTATGTTTGACATCGATACGGACCGAGCCGGGACGGAACCGGGCACGATGCGTATTATAGGCAGTGTGAATTTTTTTTGTCGAGAGCTGGAGGGTTAAATAAATCGCCAAAGGTTCGCGCCGAGCCTTGACGGCCTGCGCCCGACTGTTGCTCGCCGGGAGCGGATGCGGTTATAAGTTGGCGAGCATCAGCAAGGTTGGAGGTTTTTTCTTATGTCGATTAGAACCGGGGCAAATTACATCAAGGCGCTGCGCGACGGGCGGGAGGTGTGGCA
>DASWHT010000094.1:0-7337 GCA_036398075.1 Binatia bacterium
GCTGTAAAATGAGGTTCTTTCAGCATGATTAGAGAGCCTGAACGGCGAACTCGAGCAAGTCTTGGGTTGGCAGGCCGAATTCTTGGCAATCGTTGAAGCTGCGCTGGCAGAGCGCGCTCGAAGTCAGTATTAATTCAGCGCCGCTCCGCTTGGCTTCCTGCAATCGGTCCGCGGCGCTCCACTGGGCCAATTCCGGATCGGCCTCGGGGACCCCGCCACCGCCGCCGCAACACCAGGACCAGCGGCGATTTCGTCCCATCTCGACCAGTTTGACTCCGGGAATCGCGCGGACAATCTCTCGCGGCGGATCGTATACGCCGCAGCCCCTGCCGAGGTGGCAAGAGTCATGGTAGGTTACCGTCTTGCTCACCGCTTTAGTGAAGCTCACGCGCCCGGCGCGCAGGAGATTTGCGACATGCTCGACGCCGTGAATGATTTCGGCACTCAACTCCGGCTGCTTGGCATGTTCGCGCCAAGCGCGCAGGCAACTGCCGCAGGCGACGACTATATTTTTGACGCCCGATGCTTTGATTGTCGCAATATTGTCTTTCTGCAACCGGTCGTATTCACGGCGAAAGCCGAGATCGTGGGCAAAAAGACCGCAACACTTTTCATCGGCGCCGAGAATGGCGAAGTCGTCGCCGGCCCGCTGCATGAGCCGCGCCAACGCCACCGCGCCGCCGCGCCCGCTCGGCCGGTCGGCCGAACAACCGGCGAACAGCAAAGTCTTCGCCGTTGCCGAACCAATTTTCTTTACTCCCAACCCCTCAGCCCAGCTGCCGCGCAACGCTTTGACCTGGCCCCAGGGATTGTCGTGTTGTTTGAGCCCTTCGTAATGCGACCGGTGCGCTTCGATCGGTCCGTCTTTTTCCGTGATCTCCTCGCGCATGGCGACGGTGATTTCCCAGGGCCCGTAGCCATCGTCGCGCACGCCGCATAGCTCCTGGCACATGAGACAGTTGGTGCAGGCGTAAATGACCTCTTTGAGTTCCGGCGTGATCGGATCGAGGCCATGAAAGACGCGCTGGGCCATGAGCCAACGTGACTTCGGCGTATGGCGCTGAAAGCGGTAAAACTCGTAGGGCGGACACTTTTCTTTGGGCCCGGGAAGGTCCTCCATCGGATTGGCTGGACCATGGCCGTAGCAGGACCCGCACAGGACGCAGCCCGCGCTGCGCTCTTCGAGCCCTTTGGCATAAAGCCATCTCTTGACTCGTTCGAGCCCTATCGGTCTATTGTCTTCAGTTTTCACGATGTCAGAGGAAAATAGTTAATGTATAAACTTTATAACCTAAAAACATCTGCTCAACAAACATCGCCAAGGGATATTTCAGGAGTCTTGTTTGAGCTTGCGCAGAAGCGCGGAGAGTACTTTTTGCTGCGCCTTGTCGAGGGTAGTGAAAATCCCGGAAATGCTTTTTTCGAATAGCGGGATGGCATTCTTAAAAAGCTTAGCGCCTTTGTCGGTTAACACCACATGCACGACGCGGCGGTCATGCTCGTCGCGTTCGCGCAAAACCAGCTTTTTCTCTTCCAAGCGGTCGACTATGCCGGTCAAGTTGCTCACCGTCACCATCATTTTCGCGCCAATTTCCCCGAATGGCAGGCGGCCGGCATATCCGATGGTCGCGAGCACGTAAAACTGCGGTGGAGTAAGACCCTGCTTTTCCAGATCAGCTTCCAGCTTTTTGTGCGATTGCAGATTGAAGCGCAGAAAGCGTACCCATAAACTGGTGGTATAGGACGAAAAGAAAGGCCGCTTGTAAACTACCACGGCGCTCACTCTATTCGCGCCGTCGGGAAAAATCAACTCGGTTTTTCTCAATTTCCCTCGTAGTCGGGCCGAAGATTGAAGTTTGCAAGCGTCTTACCTCGGTGTTACCTGAAATTATTTCTGGCCGTGGGGAGCGAAACATGAAATTACATATTCTCGGCTGCGGCGACGCCTTTGGCAGCGGCGGGCGCAATCACAGCGGTTATCTCGTCGAGGCCGACCCGCGGCTTTTTCTTTTGGACTGCGGTCCGACGACGCTGCCGGCCATGAAGCGGGCAGGCTTCGATCCGCTCGGCCTCGATGCGATCTTTCTGAGCCATCTCCACGGCGACCACTTCGGCGGTATTCCTTTTTTCTTTGTCGACTACCTGTATCAGCGCTCGCGCCGCCAGCCGCTGCACATTGCGGGCCCGGCGGGCACTGAGGAAAAAGTCAGCGATCTATTCCGGCTAATGTACGGCGCAAGAGACTTGCCACCCGTGGAATTTCACCTCTTGGAGCCGGAAAAGCCCGCGCTGGTCGCGGGCATTGAGATTTTTTCCTTCCGCGTGCCGCATCAGGTGAGCGATGTCTCCTTGGCGCTCAAGGCCGGTTACGGCGGAAAGCAAATTCTATTCTCCGGCGACTCGGCCTGGACGGAGCGCTTCATTGACGAGGCCCGCGGCGTGGATCTATTTCTCTGCGAGTGCTCGTTTTACGATCAGGGCCCCGGCAATCACATCCGCTATCTCACGTTACGGGAGAATCTACCGCGGCTTGAATGCAAGCGTCTCATCCTGACTCACCTGGGCGAAGAAATGCTCGCCCGCCGAAATGAATTGGCGGCGGTCTGCGCTGAAGATGGGATGGTGATCGATATTTGAATCGGGCAGTTTGAATTTGGCAATGGTCACGAAATATCGTAATTTCGGGTTCGAACTCGAAGCTTCGAACCCTCCTGAACTCGGATCTCGATGAGCCATGGCTCAGCCCTCGACTAATCATTCGATAATTTGCGCTGCTCGTCGACATATTAATTTCTCCGCGAACAGATCGTGACGCAAGCTCATCTGAGGTCCTTGCCAAACAATGTCGGCTTTCTAAATTATTGAAATAGTTAAGTTTTACTAGCTTAGTTGGAATTCATTTTAGGCGCAGTCGAGGATTGCAAACAAGTCTTCAGCGAAAAAGGTTTTGCTTAAAATAGCAAGAAACTATGCCAAGACTCCGAGCCTCTGTTCTAATTCCCACCTGCCTGCTACTTCGCCGCACATCTTACTTTTTTTGTTAAGAGTCTGAGAATCTAATTGCTCTGGATATAAAAATAAAACCATTTTTTAATTTATATCGTACTAAATTTTGTCATTTTTTTCTTGTCGGGAGCACACCTATATGATATAAAATGCCGTTCATTAACGATAGGAGTGTGATTTGCCATGTACGATGATTTTCTGGCTAGAATCCTTGAGCCGGATGTTTTCTTACCGTCCCAATTCTATGGAACCGGCAGTTTATCCCGGCAGCTTGAAGGTGAAAAGCGGCTCATGATCGCAATCCTTAAAGACGCGGTGGAGTGCCTTGACAAATATCGGGGCGCTCGAAGCAGCTCGGGCCAAAGCCACTACCTCAATGCGTTGGAATGGGTCCAGGATAGGAGCACCGATTGGCTATTTTCATTTACTAATATCTGCGACCTTTTGGGGTTCGATCCAGATTATATGCGCGAAGTGCTTCTGAAGCGGGAGAACAAATACGTTAGGCCCGCGCCCGGCACGTTCGTTTCCTACGCTGCCGTTAGCGAGCAACGCTAGGCTTTATTTTCGTCTCGCCCTGAGTGATTTCAGTTCTTCTCTGATCAATTGGCCCCGAGGCGAACTGGCGCCAACGATTTTCGCGGCTTTTTCAAAGGCCGCGAACGCCCTTTCATCTTCGTCCTGCAATAACAACGACCGGCCGAGATAGTAATAAGCGTCGCCGAGCCGGTCGAGCTTTCCATAGACAACCCCCAAGTGGTACGGCGGCTTGTCCCAAAGGGGTGAAAGGTTGTGAGCGTTTTGATACGCGCCCGCCGCGCTGCGAAAGTCATTTCGTTTCTCATGGAGCTCGCCGAGATAAAGGTAGGTTAATGGCTCTTTGGGTTGGAGTTCTAAAGAACGGAGCAATACCGCCTCGGCTCCATCGGTGTTGCCCAGTTGCGTATATAGCCTTCCCAAGTCGCGCAGCAGCGCCGGGTTATTGGGGCTGAGTTCGCGTGCCCGCTGATAGCTCTGCTGGGCCTGGGTCAATTGCCCCCTCAGGTGTCTGGCAAAACCAAGCAGATACAAAACCTCGGCGCTGTTCGGCTTTTCGGCGGCAAGCTTTTCATATGCCGCAAGCGCGGCGGCGCCATCACTACGATCCATCTTAAGAATAATCTGGATTTTCTTGAGCGGGTCCGGCTCTTCGACACTGACGACCGGATTCCCGAGCGAACGGATCACTTGCTGCATGTTGGCGACCCGTTCGCCGGTTACGGGATGGGTCATCAAATAGGCGGGTACGTCAATAGGGTTTAATGCGCGCTCCTCGTCCAATGTCCTTAGGAACCCGAGGGCGCCATTGGGATCAAAACCCGCTGACGCCATGTATCTGGCTCCCAGGGTATCCGCTTCCAGTTCAAGCTGGCGGCTGTACGCGATCTGTCTTGTGGCCGATATGGCCTGGCCTACGGCACCCGCGGCTTGAGCGCCCGCGCCACTGCGCGCAAGCAAGACCATGCCAATCAGGCTCAGTACGGAGATCGCATCGGGACCCGATGAGCGGGCCATGTGGCGGCCTTTGATGTGGATTATTTCATGGCCCAGCACACCGGCGATTTCGGAAGTCGTTTTCGCTCTCTCGATGAGGCCCGAATAGAAATAGATAGATCCGCCGGGCACCGCAAAGGCGTTGAGTTGGCTATCCTCAACGACAAAAAACCGATAGTCGTACGGCAGCGAACCGCTTACTGACAGGATGCGCTGTCCGAGCCGGTCGATGTAACGCTCAACCTCCGGGTGGGTTACGAACTTGAAATGTTTTTTCGCTTCACGGCGAAATTCTCTGCTGATTCTTACCTCCTCGTCTTCGGTGGGCGGACTCACCGAGGGGAGCATGGAGGACAGCCGCGAAGCGCAACTGGCCGAAAAAAAACTGGCAAGCACGAACCAGGCGCAAACAACCCGCCAGGCGAGTTTTCCTGCGCTCCGCGTAATCATGGTTGAAGTATATGGAGCTGACGATGCGCATTCAATACCGACTTTCCCCCATTGCTTGAACCTGATGGGCGCCCTGAAACAAGACTTCGAGTGGGGAAAGTTCGGTTCAACGTTCAAAGTTAGGGACACCAGTCTAGCCTTTCAATACAAGCTTCAGCTTAAGTTGAACCTTGAACTGCCAACCGGCAGCGATTGACGGCGGCGCGGCCAGCCCCTATTCTCGCGATTGATTATCAGCATGAGGTGCCAACGATGGCGGAAAAATACCAAGTTCCCGTAGAACATCTTTACTGGCGCTGCGACTTATCCTTCCTGCCTTTCAGCTGCACGGCGGATATGACGCCGCTCGAGGATTTCATCGGCCAGGAACGAGCGATGCGCGCCATCGAGTTCGGCCTCGGCGTCGATAAACCGGGGTTCAATATTTTCGTTACCGGCCTAACCGGCACGGGAAAAACCAGCATCATCAAAGCGTTTCTCAAAAGGATAACGAGCGAACGCAGGGTGCCGGCCGAAGATGCCGCACTGCCGGAAGATTGGTGTTACGTCTACAATTTCACTGATCCGGACCGGCCTCGGGCGTTAGCGATCCGCCGCGGCTGGGGCAAGATGCTCAAAGCGGACATGGAGCAACTGGTTCAATACCTGCAGCGCGAAGCCAAGAAAATGTTCGAGAGCGATGAATTCGCGAGCCACCGCCAGGCGATGATCGAGGAGCTGCAAAAAAAACAGCAGGAGATGATGGAAACTTTGATGGCGGAGGCAAACCGCGGCGGTTTTTCCTTGAGGATGACGCCCTCGGGTATCGTCCTGTTGCCGACCAAGGACGGCAAGCCGATGCAGGAGGCCGAGTATCTCGCCTTGTCGGCCCAGGAAAAAAAGCAATTGGAAGAAAAGCGCGGCGCGATCGAAAAGCAGGTGGAGGAAGCCTTGCGCGAAGGCAAAAAGCTCGAGAGGGTAATTTCCGAGCGTCTGGATGAGCTTGAAAAACAGGCGGGCGAATATCTCACGCGCATCCCTTTCTCGGAGCTAAAAGAAAAGTACGCGGACTATGGCGGAGTGCTGAATTATCTCGACGATGTGCGCGCTCATGTCTTGAAGAATTTGCCGAGGTTCAAAGGCGGCGAAGCGCCGGCGACGCCAATGCTGATGCCCATGCCAATGGCCGCCGAGCCGCCGACTGATCCCTTTTTGCCATACCGCGTGAATGTCTTCGTCGATAACAGCGGCACGCAGGGGCCGCCGATCGTCGTCGAGACCAACCCGAATTATCACAACCTCTTCGGCGTCGTGGAAAAAAAGCCCATCGTCGGCGGTTACATCACCGACTTCACGCTGATCAAAGCCGGCTCCATCAGCCGGGCCAACGGCGGTTATCTGGTGCTCTACGACCGCGACGTGCTTGCCAACGCAGGGGTGTGGGAAGCGCTGCAGCGGGTGATCAAGAACCGCGAACTGCGCATCGAAGAACCGGCGGCGTTTTTCGGCTGGGCGCCGCCCCAGGGACTGCGCCCCGAGCCGATACCCACCGACAACAAGATTATCATGATCGGCGACCCCAACCTCTACCGCACGCTGGCCACGGTGGACCCTGATTTTCGCGAGACTTTCAAAGTCAAAGCGGATTTCAATTTTGAAGCCGACCGGTCTCAAGAAAACATCACTGCCTTCGCTTGTTTCATCGGCGATTATTGCACTCGGGAAAAGCTCCGTCATTTCGATGGAAGCGGCGTTGCCCGGGTCATCGAGGACTGCGCGCGGCGCGTCGATGACCAGCACAAACTCTCCACACGCTTTAGCGATATGGCCGACCTGCTCATCGAATGCGATTATTGGGCGGGCCGGGAGAACGCCGAACTCGTCACGGCAAAACATGTCGAACGAGCCATTGAGGAAAAGACTTTCCGGCTGAATCTGATTGAAAAACGTTTGCAAGAAATGATCGCTGAGGGGACGTTGCTGGTGGATGTCGACGGCGGGGTGGTCGGACAAGTCAACGGTTTGGCGGTATACCAGCTGGGCGATTTCAGTTTCGGCAAACCGTCACGCATCACGGCTAGGACTTTCATGGGGCGCGGTGGCATCGTCAACATCGAGCGGGAGTCGAAACTCAGCGGCAGGTCGCACGATAAAGGCGTATTAATTTTATCCGGTTACCTGGGCGGTAAATTCGCGCAACAACACCCGCTGTCGGTTTCCGCAAGCGTCTGCTTCGAGCAATCCTATGACGGCGTGGATGGCGACAGCGCATCGTCGACTGAACTGTACGCGATTCTTTCCAGTTTGGCGGAGCTGCCCATCATGCAGGGTATCGCCGTAACCGGCTCGGTGAATCAGAACGGCGAGAT
>DASWHT010000095.1:0-4535 GCA_036398075.1 Binatia bacterium
CAAGCACCAGGTCAGCCAAGCCGAAGTCGAGCAAGTCTTTTTCAACGTGCCGCTTGTGCTTGCTCCTGACGTGAAACATAGCCAGATTGAACCCCGCTTTCACGCCCTGGGGAAGACCACTGCGGGAAGGTTGTTGCACATCACTTTCACGCTGAGATTTGTGGGGAGAAAAATCCGCCCCATCTCCGCCCGCGAAATGCATCGCAAGGAGCGACGAGTTTATGAAGAAAGCGCTCAAGCCAATCCCTAAGTTTAAAACCGAAGCGGAAGAACGCGCATTCTGGGAGACTCACGACTCAACTGAGTACGTTGACTGGTCCAAGGCGCAACGCGCGCGACTTCCTAATCTGAAGCCTTCGACGCAAGCCATCTCTTTGCGCCCGCCGGTTTCGCTGCTCGAACAGATCAAGGTGGAAGCCAACCGGCGAGATGTCCCCTATCAGTCGCTCATCAAAGTGTGGTTAGCGGAGAAGACCGAGCAGAGACAGGGGTAGCCCATAGGCGAACAAGTCGTTTCACCCGACCCGCGACCGAAACTACGGGAACGCGCAAAGATACGTTCTGGATTGGTTCGAAAACGCTATACCTTCCACACAGAGGGGAACATGCAAAAGCTAGCGCCACTGGGCCGAGGCGGTGAAGAAACACTTTACCGGCCAGGTGCTGGTTGCCAAAGACCTGATGGAGTTTTAACCCGTTTCAAATGATCGGGCATAACTTGGCGCTTCAGATCGCTCGCTTAGAGCATCGGCCAAGCTTGGCGTTAGGCTGACGAGTCGAGACAAAGGAATGTACTATTTTGCATACGGTTCAAACATGGTTGCCAGCCAGATGGCTGCTCGTTGCCCCAATGCTTCCGTAATTGGCGTAGCCTGTTTGAAAGGTTACAGGTTTCGAATCAACTCGCGCCGAGTAGGCACCGTAATTCCGGATCAGCCCCATCAGGTTTACGGGCTTCTCTGGAACATCACGCCCCAGAACCTGCGAGCGCTCGATCGTTACGAAGATGTCAAAGCGGGGCTTTACGAAAAGGCCACCTTTGTCGTTAATCTTTTGTCCGATCGCCAGGTGGAGGCCCTGATTTACCTCGCCACTGATCAGGCCATCGGCTTGCCCAGACCGCGGTACATGAAGGATGTCCTAGCCGCGGCGAAACAATGGCAGCTTCCGCAAGCCTACATCCAGGAGTTGGCACTATGGCTGGCGACAGACGGGTAGGGTTTATTCGAAAACAGAATGTCGCGCGCAGAAATTATGATTTATTAAAAGAAAATTTCTCGCATCCATCGTTACACTTCAAAAAACTCGGTAAACTTCGGTCGTTAAAGGCCGGTCCACATCACCGCGCGGGTGCCGCCGTTAGACTAAATCCTCTGCCAAAATAGATTCAGAAACTCGACGTCATCCGCTTCGGTCAGGCGATAATGGATGAGGATGTTGCCGGCCCGGTATAAATAACTCGGCGTGGCAGGATTGTAGAAGTTTGAGATTCTGCGCGGTAGGTTTGGATTTTGATCGATGGCGGCCATCGCCTCGTCTAGATTGGCGAGGTCACGGGCACTGACTGACTTTTCAAATACCGATAGCTCCTCAAGAAACTGTTTCGAGAGGAAATACTCAGCCACGCAGGAGGCCTTTCTTACGGGCGGCGGCTAAAATTTTCTGGGTCGTCGGCGTACCCGAGAGTCTGAGTACCTTCCCGGTTTTCACGGCATCCAATGATCTGCGCATGGCCTGCAATGCTTCTGGGTCTTGCCACAGGCGCGCGACCGCCTTCAAAGTTTGGAGTTCGTCGAAATTGACGATGACGGCCTTGGGTTTGCCTTGCTTCGTGATGATGACCTGATCGCCGTCCTCAACTTCTTCCACAAGGCGCAGAAATTTCTGCCTGGCCTCACTCGTATTTATATATCGATCCATGTTCACCTCTCTTACAGAAAAGTGTACAAAATTATGTTACTAAAGACAAGGAACATCATGTCGAGGTCTTTCTCAATCACGGGAGCCGATTTATAGGGAGATAGCTAGCCAAGGTCGAGCAAATGTAGCCGGAATCAATTCGGTAAGAAAGGTTGGCGAAATGGTAAGTCCGCTATCGAGAAAAATAGAGTAAGGCTCAAGTGGGCCAGCACGTTGCGCTAGCTGACGGCTGCCTTGCCCCTTGGGGTTGGATCGGGCCTAATTCAAGCTGGCCGGAATTTCGGCAGCCAAACCTTGTCCGACGCTTGCTCGAATTGCACCGCTACTTTCATGCCGAGCTTCACACCTTCCACCGGGCAGCCGACGATGTTGGTGATCAGGCGCGGGCCCTCGTCGAGGTCCACCCAGGCGACGACGTAAGGAATATCTTTCTGAAACGCCTGTGAGGCGCCGCGGCCGACGATCTGGCGGATTACGGTGAAAGAGTAGACTTCGCCCTTGCCGCCCATGTCGGTCCATTCGACCTTCTCGCTGCCGCATTCGACGCATGATGGACGGGGCGTCCACACCCACGCATTGCAGTCTTTACAGCGCTGGATTTTTAGCTTCTGTTGAGCGGCGGCGTCCCAAAACGGCTGAGCCTCGGGCGTGATTGCCGGCACCGGTTTTCTGACATCTGCTTCAGCCATAGCTCTCTATGCCTCATTTCCTAAAATGGCCACGGCGCAGCAGCCAAGATTTTTGCCGTAGGGCAGCACGCCCAAGCCGGAACACAAACCGATTTTTGCGTTGGGCACCTGGCGCTCGCCGCCTTCGCCGCGCAGTTGGCGCACGGACTCGATGACGTGCAGCGTGCCCCCCGCGGTCGATGGCTGGCCGCAGTTGATCATGCCGCCGCCGGTTTGGATCGGCAGTTGGCCTTTGAAAGTAAAGTCGGTGCGCTCGAAAAAGCCGAGATCGCCCTTTTCGCAGAAGCCCAGGTCTTCGATCTGCAGGTACACGACCACGATGTAATCGTCGTAGAGTTGTAAAAAATTGATATCGCTGTGTTTCACGCCGGCCATTTCCATCGCGACTCTGCCGGCGTCTTTGACGCCCATGATGAGCGCGTCGGAACCGGCTCTCGGTCCATAGGATGGATTGCTGCGCTCGCCGAAGCCTTTCACATAGACGGGTTTTTTTCTCAGCGATTTAGCGCGTTCCGGCGAGGCCAAGACAAAGGCCCTGCCGCCGTTCGCGGGCATGACGCAGTCGAACAGACGCACGGGGTCGGCGACCAGCCGGGAATTTTTGTAATCATCGATCGTCATCGGCTCGCGCAGATACGCAAGCGGATTCAAGGTCGCGTGATAACGGCCCGCCACGGCGATTTTGCCGAGATGATCGAGGGTGGTGCCGTACTGATGCATGTGACGGCGCATCACCATGGCGATTTTGCTATTGGGTCCCATGGTGCCGTAGGGGATTTCCCAGTCGCGCATGTCGCCGGGCTGAATGCCGCCGCCCCAGTGTTCCGAGAACGGCGCCGCCGAACCGACGACTAAGGCAACGTCGATCAAGCCCGAATTGATCGCCGCAACCATGCCGCCCAAAAGCGACACGGCGCCCGCGCCGCCCGTGGCGCCACCGAGGAGAAATCCCGGAGTGATGCCGAGAATTTCGGCGACTTCTTCCGGCCAGAACGGTTGCGGATAGGCGGTCGGAATCGTCACTCCCAGTCCCTGGCCTTGAAAGTCCTTGAGGCTGAGTCCGGCGTCTGCCAGCGCCAGGCGCATCGCCCAGGAAATATACTCGGCGCTCGATTTGCGCGGCTCGCCGGGTTTTGAGCCGAGACGATCCGTGGGAGTTTCGCCGATACCAACGACGACAGCTTTATTGCGAATGCTCATATGTGGTCCGGTTATAGTTGAATCGGTATTCCCTTTGCAACCGAATTCCCTCGATGAGACCGTGATTAAGCGACTTTTAGAGAAGCCTCACGCTCGCGATTCTGCTTCCGGTCAGTGCCCCGCTCCGGTCGCTCCGTCGATTCCGCGCTAATCCTTTGAAAACTTCTTGGCTACTAGAACCGCGTCTGGATCGAACGGCAGCGGGCTGGAGCGGAAGGGTCTCGCAATATCTGAGAAGCCGGCTTGGCGCAGCCATCCGAGAATCTCGTCGAGAGCGTAACAGCGTCCCTGGGGCGTGTGCAATAGCAGCAAGACGGAAAAAAGCGTTCCCCACTCGGGCGCGGTCCGATCTCGACGCATGAATACATCGCGCAAGATTAATTGCCCTTTCGGGTTGAGACAATTGTGGAGCTTGCGAAGGAGAGAGCGGTTTTCTTCAACCCCATGGGCGTGCAGCACATTGGAGACAAATACGGCATCGAACCCCCGTGGCAGAGTCTCTCGCGAAAAATCCATGCCGATGACCCGCACTCTTCTCGCCAACCCAGCCTGCCTGACGGCTCGACGGGCCAGCGGAGAAACAGCAGGATGCTCAACCAGGGTTGCCCGCAGGCGAGGATAGAAACGACAAAAAGCAATGGCATAGGTTCCCAGCCCTCCGCCCACGTCCAGCAACGTTCGGCAGCGGCTCAACGACAGGTTTTTGATCAGATATGGCGCAATCTC
>DASWHT010000096.1:0-7936 GCA_036398075.1 Binatia bacterium
GCTGGCGAAGTTTGGCCGCATAGATGTACTAGTCAACGTCGCCGGCGGTTCCTACAGCCGGAACCCATATATGCCTTCATTTACACGCGCGCCTCTGCTCGAACTGTCAGCGCAAGACTTCATGAGCGCTTATGAGGTCAACGTCAAGAGCGCTTTTCTTTGCGCTCAGAGTGTCATGCCAACTATGAAAGAGCATGGCAAAGGCAGCATCATCAATATCGGATCGATCTCCGGACGCGGCACTAAAAAGGAGAGAGCCGATATGGCTGCCTATGGGAGCTCCAAAGCGGCCGTGATGAATTTGACCCTGCACATGGCTCATCAATGGGGGCCGGAAGTGCGAGTCAACTGTATCGCTCCTGGCACCATCGACACACCTCGTCCACCGGGGACTAATCGACAGGAGCTGGCAGCGCAAGCTCTCAAGAGAGCTGCGCTGGGGAGGGCGGGCAGGCCCGACGAAGTCGCCAACGTGGCGTTGTTCTTAGCTTCAGACGCCGCCAGCTTCGTCAGCGGCGCGGTAATCGACGTGAATGGGGGCGAATAAGACCTGTGGCCTTTGCGTTCTCTGCGGTAAAACTTCCCCCGTCATGCCGAAGTTCACCCCCATCTTAATCTTTCCCCGTCGAGGGGGAAGAGACCGGAGGGCGCATTCGCGCCCGATTGTTATTCTATGTGACCTTTGTGCTCTTTGTGGCTAAATGTCTTCCGACTCAACTCGCCGCCGCCCTGGGCGCGGCGATAATTTCCAACATCTCGTCGTCGCTCGAATATTTGTATTCCCAGGTGTTGCGTTTTTTTGCCTCTTCCTTTTCCTTGGCTTCGAGCACGGCTATATCCTCTTTGGTAACGAACGAGACCTTTTGCTCTTCGAGCTTATCCAGCACCCCTTCGATCTTTTGCTGCACGACTTGCGGCTCGAAGCCTTCTTTCGAAGCCAGATACTGGTTGACGACCTTCATGCCGCGCTCGGCGTCTTGTTTGGCCACGCCGACCAGTCCGACGCTGGCATTGCGCGACCAGCCGATGACGTATATGTTTTCCAGCGCTTGCTTGGTCTCCGGATTATAGGGCTGATATTGCGCCGGGTTAGGATTGCCGGGTAATTGCGCGGGATTGGTCACAAAGGCGCCGCGGTTAAAGGGCAAGCCGAGCGACGCGTCCACTTCATCGCCGATGGCATAGATCACGCAATCGAGCGGCAGCTCGATCTTTTGTCCCGTTCCCTTCGCAGCGGTCCGGCCGTTTTCGACGACGAGCTTGTTCAGTTCCACTTCCAATGCCGCGACTTTGTTTTCACTGTCGGGAACGACCCTGGTCGGCGAGCAGAGGTAGCGGAATCGCAGTTTCTGATCCGCCGGCGGAATGGTTGTGCCGACGAACTTCTCAATAATCTCTTCGACATTCTGGCCGGCGGTTTCAAGATCCGGCCGGATGCGCTCGATCTCCTTGCGCATGTCGTCGTTATCGAGATACTTTTCGATGACCTCGAACTCGCCGTCGTCGTAAGCTTTTTCTTTAGGCCCGCGGCGCGCGACCACCGTCACTTCCGCGATGTTCATGTAATTGAGCAACCAGTTGGCGACGTCGACCATGACGTTTCCCATGCCGATAATCGCCACCCGTTTGCCCAACTCGAAGGGGCGCTGGCTGAAGGGCGGAAGTTTGTTGAAATGATAGACAACGTCCTTGGCGTGATAGACCCGCTTGGTGTCTTCGCCGGGAAGGCCCAACTTCTTCGTGCCCTGCGCGCCCGCGGCAACGACAATCGCGCTGAAACCGATTTCCTGGAGATCCTTGAGCGTAAGCGCTTTACCTTGCCCCACCGTGACGTGGCCGAGATAAAAAACCTGTGGATGGTCGAGAATGCGCTGAAATTGTTTGCGCAAGCCGGTCTTCATCTTCTCTTTGTCCATAAAGATGCCGTACTCGGCCAAGCCGCCCGGTTTGATGTCACGATTAATGAGCAGGACCCGGTGCCCGGCTTCGGTTAGTTTTCTTGCGCCGTAAATGCCGGCCGGACCGGCGCCAATGACCGCCACCAGGCGTTGTTTTGACATTCTCTATACCTCTGCTATTTTCTGCAATTTTAACCGACCGGAAGCAAAGAACCAAATGGTTGAAACGAAACGGAAAGGGAAACGCGAGAGGGATTTACTGAAGCTCTGTTTTGCCTTCGATTTCCAACTGCGTGCCCCGGGAATCCTTATGCGTGAATGAGACCAGCTCCCAGCTGCCGTCTTCCAGGGGCCCCTTGAGGATGTAGGAGTTTTGGTCACTGCCCAGCACACGGAAATAACAGGCTTGTTCGCCAAACCAGCGGTCGGAGACCTCCTCGACCTCTATGATTCGGCTTCCCAACAGAAACCGGGACGGACTTTCTTGTCCTTTGGCGTCGGGAGAGGATTCCACCTTGATTTTCACGCGCGGGTCTCTTTTCTGAGAAATTTAAAAAAATTAATATAGCTGAAATCACCCGGAATGCAAAGGAGGTTCCTATGATTACCATCGACCAGCTCAAAAAGGATGTCATTAGCGCTTGCCGGATTCTTTCTCGCCAGAAACTTGTCGAGGGATTCGGACATGTCAGCGCGCGCATCCCCGATAGCGACCACTTCTTGATGACCCCGCGAATTGGTCTCGCTCTGGTAAAAGAGGACGACCTCCTAACGATGAATTTAAACAATGAGGTTGTCGCAGGAGATCAGCCGATGCCATCCGAAACCTGGTTGCATACTGCTATCATGAAGTCGAAGCCGCGAGTGAACGCAATCACGCGTATCCACGCCCGTGTCGCGAACATGTTTTCTGTCACCAACCGTAAGCTTGAGCCGGTGCATAATCACGGCAGCTTTTTCGCCGGCGGCGTTCCGGTATTTACTATTCCGGATCTGATAACAACACAGAAGCTTGGCAATCAAATGGTCCAGGCTCTTGGGGATAAGCCCGCGATTTTGCTGCGAGGCAACGGACAAGTCACGGTCGGGAGAACTATTCCCGAAGTCGTCATGATGGCCATCTATCTGGAGGAAGCGGCGCAGGTTCTCTACGGCGCTTTGCAGATCGGCACGCCGATTCCGTTAACTCTGGATGAATCGAAACAACGCCAAGTGGAAGCCTTGCCGCCGGTGGACTTGGAGCGAGCGTGGAACTTTTTCAAGAGCTTGGTTGAGAGCAACTATTGAACTGTAACAGCTACATAGCGTTTGCCGTTCATGGTTCGAGAGCCTCACCACGAACGGCTTGTGCCTTGACCGTTCACCCTGAGCTTGTCGAAGGGTTCTTCGAACTTAGATGTCAATCAACTGTTACAGGCCACTAGTGTAGTGTTTTTGACGTTCGTTACACAATTTAATCGTCATCCCGGGCAAGCTGGCGATAGCTAGCGCGATCTGGAATCCAGCGTAAGGGCGGGTTTTAAACCCGCCCGCTGGAGCTTGTCCTGAGCCCAGCCGAAGGGCGAGAAGGGGCGGATTAGGACTCCTGACCTTGCAAACGAACTTTTCGACAAGCACGGCACCGGAGTTCCCAGTGCCGTGCTTTCGTACGCTGTGAATATTCTTATTTGCCGGCCAACTCGAAATTAGCTTTGGCGTCTTCCTTGGCTTTCACCGTAACCTTCTGGGTGCTTTTGCCGAGCTTTTCGTGCCAGACTTCGACGGTGTAGGCGCCGGCCGGCACATCGGTCAACTTGAAACTGCCGGAATTATCCGTCACTGCGAAGTATGGATTGGCCGTGGACACAAGCCAGCCGGACATCCAGCCATGCACGTCGCATTTAATTTCGAAGGCCTCCGGCTTTTCGATCTTTTGTTGCATAGATTTTTTGAACTTCGGCTGCGCTATGTTAAAAGCGCTATTGACCTTGCTGTAGGAATGAATGTTGTGAAGGATTCCGTCCGGATTCAAAATCTCCACGCTGCTGCCGGCGGGAAAAGCCAACACATGGGGCTTATACTCGCAGCCATGCTGATCCAGGGTGACTTTCTTAAGCTCGATCTTCTTGCCCTTCTTGATGTCGGTTATCGTCACAACGGCATTGGCGATGTTGCCATTGTTCACGACTAACGACTGGTCCATCTTGGGCGTCTTGGCGCAGACCTCTTTGTCTTTTCCAACATCCAGTTTTTTCGGCGCCGGGGCGGTGCCTTTAAACTTGACGGTTCCAGAGATGGTGCCGCCATCTTTGACATCGCCGGCCGCGTATTGCGCCATGCCGCTTGCCGGCAAGGTCAAGATAGCCGCCGCGACAAATAACGAACGCATCATATTCATACAATCCTCCTTAATCCTATGGTTAATGGTTGGACGCTTTGAAGCAAAGTAATATTCACCGCTTCGCTGGCTTGGCCTTGGCGGTATCCGCTGCCACTGCAGCAGCCACGGCGGGCGCCCCTCCACCCAGCGTCAACAAATAATCCCGCATCGCTTCGATCTGCCGGTCATCCTTGCCGCCCAAAATATTGTCCGGGCCGCCCGGATAGAACGACGGCATCTTGGTGCCCGGCTGAATCTTTTGCGGGTCTTTCAACCACTTCAAGATCCAGTTGGGGCTAAGCCGCTGGCGCGCCATGGCGAGATCCGGCGCCCAGCCTTCCGGTGGTCCTTCCGGATTTTTACCACCCCGCACGTGACAACTGAAGCAATTGAAATATTCCGGCGACGTCAATTGACGAGCAGCCTCGAGATTTTCCGGCGATATCTTTTTATCGTCGATGTAAACGAAGGGCTGTTCCACCTTTGAAAGGCCGTTGAAATAATTGACCAGCTGCGTCGCATGCTCGTCGGAAAAACCGAAGGTCGGCATGCGAATTTGCAGCCAGGGCCGTAGCGGAATCGGCGCTTTCAAAAAGTTGTAAAACCAGTTCGATTGTACCTTTTCGCCCTCGCCGTTCAAAGGCGGCGGCGCCGACGCGGGATTCTCGTAGTATTTTCTTACAAAGCCGCCGCGCTTCTCGATCTCATGGCAGCCGACGCAATTGTATTGCTGCATGAGCCGGCGTCCTTCGACCACCTGTTGGACTCTGAGCCCCTGATCCGCAAGATAGCGGTGGCCGACTTTTCGCTCCCGGAATCCGCCCAGCAAAATTCTGAGCGCCTTGATATCCTCGTCCGCCAAGTCGAACTGCGGCATCACCTGTTCAACACGCTCGGTGGCGTAACCCCGCGGCGTCTTGAGCTTGTGGTATGTCCAGTCATCCCAGGTGTGAGCGATGTCCGTGCGGTTGCCGAACGCCAGCTCTTCCACGGTCTTGGAACCGAAGATCGTCAGCTCAGCGCCGATGCGCGATTCCTTTTCCATTCCCTTGATATCGTGGCAACCGAAGCAGCCCCATTTGCGCACCAGGGACTCGCCGCGTTTGATATTCTCCGGATCGGCAAGTTTTTCTTGGATCCCCGTGATCTCCTCGCCCTTCGAGCCCAGCGTCGCCAGGTAGGTTGTAATCGCCAGCGCTTCGTCGTCGCTCAGGCGCAAGCTGGGCATATTCGTATCCGGCTGATAGCCACGCGGGTTCCTGATCCAATGGTAAATCCACTGAGCACCGGTTTTGGCCGAGATGTCTTTGAGATTGGGAACGAGATCCTTCCCCTTGCCCACGGGCGTGCTAAATTCCCCGTCGGCGAAGCCGTGGCAGCCCTTGCAACCGATGGTCTCAACGAGCGTTTTGCCGCGCGCCGCCAGATTGGCGTCCCCTTCGCGGAATCCAGCCGGCAGCGCATGCTCTTGCAACCACTTATCGCCCTCTTCCTTAGCCGACGACCAGACGTACGCCGCGATGGCGACGGCGTCTTCCGGCTTGAGTTCGAAGTTAGGCATGCGCGTGCGCGGGCGAAACTTATGCGGGTTTTCGATCCAGCGCACCATCCAGCTCGGATCAGCCTTCGCGCTGATCTTGCGCAGGCTCGGGGCAATTTTGGGGATATTTTCGTAACCCTTTACGAGATGGCAGCCAGTGCAGCCGATCTGTTCGAAGAGCCGCTGGCCTTCGCTGAGCAACGGCGCGTACTCTTCAAACTTTTGCACGTCCAGGTGACATGACGTGCAGCTCGACTGGGATTTTGCTCCCCGGAGCAGCGGAAACTCCCACAGATGCACTTCACCATGCGCCTGTTTGGCGCTGTTGACCGCCACGCCTTGCCCTTCATGGCAGCCCGTACAGCCAAGTTTGTCCGGCGCATGGGCGTTGTCGGATAAAAAAACTTCGCGGCGCGGATGGGTTTTGAAGGGATTCGGCTGGTCTTCGAACCCCGCCCGGTTGATCGCCAGGTGGCAGGTCTGGCAGCGATCCACGCGCGCGACGGGCTGGTCGAAACGATTGCGGTCGAACTCATCCATCGACGCCTGCTGAATCTTAGGAATCTTGTAAAAAGTCACGGGGCCGAGCTTGAGCGTCACGTTGGCCATCACCCGCTGCCACTTGTCGCGCTCGGCGGTGAGCTTGGCCATTTCGGTTTCGACTTCCTTGGTGCCGGAAATGATTTTTTTGATTTCCTCTCTCAGCGCGTCGCGTTTTTTGCGCGCGGCCTCGAGCACCGGATCGAGCTTGGCTTGTTCCTTTTCCAGCTCACGGATCCGATCCAGGTAGGGCTTTGCATTTCGCTGCTGCTGGACGGCGTGGTCATACTCGTACCAAAGCTCTTCCATCTCGCTCTTGATAAACTTGATTTCCTGGTCGATTTCTTTGAAGCGAACCGAGGCATCGTCTTCTTGCGACTTGAGACCTGCGAGTTTTTTTGCCAACTCGCCCTTCTCCAAACTCGACTTCGCTTCCTCGAGTTTCTTGTAGAGAGCCTGGTAGTTGGCGTCGGCCTGAAGCTTCTTCTGCTCCTCGTCGTAAGCCGCTTGGGCCTTCTGGTAATCGAGCCGGTAAAAGCGATATTGAATTCCTTTCCACGGACGGCGGGTAATATTGTCGTCCCAAAAGGCCCAAATCGACATAACCACCAATAAGGCGCTGCCGATGAGGAAGATGCTGCCATAGGATTTTTTCTCTTCCTTCTCGTCGATTCCTCGTTCCGCCATCCCGACTCCCTTATGCGGCCTTGCGCTCCAGCGCGCGGCCCAAAGAAAAAACCCCGAGCCCGATCAGCGTCAGCACGATCTCTTCCGCCATCGAAGACTTTTCCGCGATGCCGGCGAACAGGGCGTAACCCACGTCGGCCAAGCCCAGCCCTTGGAGGATCTTAGCCAGGTAAAACATCAGACGTTGATCCAGGGGGTCACTAAGATATATTTGACGTTGAACATAAGTCGCAGAAACATCTTGGCGGGAAGCGACAGCATCAAGACGAACAATGCGGCGGTGATCGTAAAGCGCACCATGCCCCAGCGCTCGAGAAACTCCCTGCCCTTGACCTTGAGCAGCCAGAGATAAAACGCCGCCACCCCAGCGACAAAGTACAGGACGATTACGAACAAGCCGAAAGCCGCCGACAACCAGTAGTCTCTCAGGCCGAGTAGATACGGCAAATCCACGTTGGTCAGCGCGACCACCTTATAAGGGTCCCAACGCTGCCATGGCCAGAACAAGTTCCAGCCGGGGCCGCGGAAAAAAGTCCCGATGATGATCATCGTTACCCAGAGAATATGAAAGCCCAAAACGAAAGTGAGGATTTCGTATTTCCTCTCCTTAAAGCAGTAGTAGCCGTTCCCTTTGGGATTGGTATCGATGAATGGAATCACCATCAGGCCGACGATGATCAGGCTCGGCAAGACGACACCCGCGTGCCACGGGTCGAAGTAGACGAGCATTTCTTGCAGGCCGAGAAAGTACCAAGGGGCTTTGGAAGGATTGGGCGTCCGCGTCGGATTGGCCGGTTCTTCGAGCGGCGCGTCGATGGTGATCGACCAGAGGGTCAGAACCACGGTTACGAACAGCGCGACCAGAAACTCGCCGCGCACTAAATGGGGCCAGGTGTGAACTTTGTCATCGAC
>DASWHT010000097.1:0-12206 GCA_036398075.1 Binatia bacterium
GCGCTTGGCGCGCCAAAAAGCGCGCAGCCCGAGCCGAACATCACGAAGGTAAAACAAAAAAGAAGGTGCTTCCTCGTTCCGCCTGATTTTCCGCCCATATCTGGCCACCATGCGATGTGATAATTTGTTTGGCGATTGCCAAACCTAATCCAGTACCATTCCCCGAAGCCGCGCCGTCCGCCCTCCCCTGCTGAAACTTATCGAAAATCGCGTCGAGATTTTCCGCGGCGATGCCCGGGCCGGTGTCCCATACCGAAACTTCAATGCCGCTGTTGATTGTTCTTGCTTTCACCTTAACCTTTCCGGACTTCGGTGTAAACTTCGCGGCGTTGCCGAGCAGGTTCCGCAGAACCTGCAGGATCCGCTCACGGTCGATTTTGATCGGCGGTAATTCGGCGGCGACCTCCGTTTCGATCTCGATCTCTTTGGCCTCGATCAATGGAGCAATTTCAACCACCGCCTTGTGAATGAGGGGCGCCAGAGCGCTTTTCTCCAAGCCATAGGTCATCATCCCCGCCTCCATTTTCGAAAGATCCAACAGGGACGTGACCAGGGTGATCAAGCGGTTGCTTTCTCCGGCGACGATGGTAAGAAGTTTTCGCTGCTTTTCAGTGGTGCTTCCGGCGACTCCGTCGAGCAAGAGGCCGGTTCCTTCCTTGATGCAAGTCAGCGGCGTGCGCAGCTCATGGGACATGGACGCGTAGAAATCAGCCTTCATTTTTTCCAGATCGTTCAATTTTTGGCACATCAAATTAAAGGACGCCGCCAGGTCCCGAAGTTCCGGCGGCGAGGAAATGCGTAGGTTTCCTTCGAACTTTCCGTCAGAGATTTCCTGGGTCTTTTGTTTGAGAGCACCGATGGGCTTGGTGACGCTCCGGGTGATCACCAGCGAAAGCAACAGGATAAATATCAACGAGGCGCTGGTGATAATGACCGCCGTCTGGCGCGCCTGCGCGCCTAGGTCCGCAAGCTCGCGGATCTTGCGATAGGTGTCCATTTGCCGGTATGACGTGACGCGCTCCAAGGTGGCAAAGATTTCATCGGTCACTTTGCTCTTCTCCGCCTCATACCGAGCTTGGGGGTAAGCTTGACGAGCCTTTAGATGGGCCCGTTCTTTGTCGATGATTGCCTGGTACTGATCATGCTTTTGTTTGATTTCAGTCAGAATCTGCGCGGTGCCGGCGTCCGCCACGGCGAGCGCTTTGTCGAGATCACTTTGAAAATCCCCGGCGAATTTCTGGAATTCCCGGTACAGCGCTTCCTCTTTGACGATCACGTATTTGCGCTCGTAGCGAATTTCGGATAGCAGGCTGTCGGATAATTTCTTCTCGTACCCCCCCACCCGGATCTCGTTCTCAAGAATCGAGCGGGTAATGCGGTCGAAATGCTGCAGGTTTTGGAGGATATAGAGACTCACCCCTGAAACCAGGGCAAACACCACGAGAAATCCGGTCACCAGACGTGAGAAGAGGCTCATACGTCGATCGGAGAAACGCCGCTTTGGGCGACCCCTGAGTTACTCGACTTGACGCTCGGCAAATCCGCACTGTTGAAGCGGTGCTGTATCGTGAAATGGCGCCGTGTCAGGACCTGGCCGAGCGATTCCTCCGGGAGCAAATCGCCGAGTCCGCCGGGCAATTTACGCGCGCAGAGCTGCTCGATCTCTCGCTCCATGATCAACGGGGGACCCTCCTGCGGTTTTTGTTTAAGCATCGCGCCAATCCGCCTCGTTTGAAACCATCCCAGAAGCACGAGCGCAGGAAGAACAATGCCGGCAAGAATTTGCCGGTCAAAAAATCTCACGATTTTTGGATCGGGTCTAGACCAGCCGGACGGCGTACTCGAGAATCTCGCTGAGCTTACGAATCTGAGTCGCCCGCATGGACCGCTCTTCGGGAGGCGAGGAAAAATAGTCGTCGAGACTTTTTTTCAAATTCCACTCCAAGAGCTCCACGCACTGTTCCATGCTGACCTTTTCGGAACGGCGCCGCCGGGCCTTGTGTAGTTCCTCGATCTGGATGAGCCGACCCATTTCAATGACAAGAATATGGTCCACCGCCAAAAATTGTCAAGTGCGTCAAGGAACTTCCCCTCAAGGCGATTAATCGCGTTTCGCCCTCCGGCGTGTTGTGTTAAAATACCGCCTATGAAAATCGTCCGAAGCAGTTCGCTCCTAGCGTTTGCCCTTTGGCTTGTGTCTGTTCCGGTTTTCGCGGCAGAGTTCTACCGCTGGGTGGATGATAAAGGCACCGTTCACTTAACGGACAATCTGCACAACATTCCGGAAAACCGGCGCGGCACGGCGAGGCGCATACAGGGAAGCGAAGGCAACAGAAGCCAACCGCCGCCGGCAGCGGCGCCGACGAAGGCGTCGATCCCCTTTGAGAAGCATGGCTCCGTCGTCATTGTCGGCGCGACATTGAACGGCAAAACCGCGGTAAAACTGGTCCTCGATACCGGCGCCAGTTTCACCATGATCTCCAGCGCCACCGCCAAGCAGCTTGATATCGACCCGAGCCAAAATACCCGCACGATGCCGTTTCAAACCGCCAACGGAATGATCCAAGCTCCTTTGATCAGCCTGGACTCCATTTCGGTGGCGGGTCTCGAGTTAAAAAACCTCACCGCCGCCGTGCACGACGTCATGCCCGACCCCACTGTCGCGGGTCTTCTCGGGCTTAACTTCCTAACCAACTTTCGCTTGGATATCGACACCGAGAAGGGGATCGTTCACCTGGAGAAAAAATAACGCGGGCCGGCGGAGAAGCTTCCACCGGCCCGCCGCTTATTCAATGCTCTCGCCGCGGTTTGGTTATTAAGAGCAGCCGCTCACCGCGCCGCAATTCATACATTTGTAGCATGCGCCGCTGCGGATCATGATTGTGCCGCAATCAGGACAGGGCGGCGCGTCCTGTTGATAGAGGCTCGTGACCCTGCTGATGCTGGTGATCGGCGCCCCGCCCCGCGGCACCTGCGCCGCCAACGACACGACCTTTTTGGCCGCCGCGTTGTCCTCCGGCTCCCGCATTACGACTCCCACTTCTTGCTGCGCTTCGCCGTCGAGAAACTTGCTGGCGAGCCAACGGAAGATGTAATCCATGATCGATTTCGCCATCGGGATATCGGGATTCTTGGTGAAGCCCGACGGCTCGAAACGCATATGGCTGAATTTATCGACTAATCCCCTGAGCGGCACCCCGTATTGAAGTGCTATGGAAATCGCCGTGGCGAAGGAGTCCATCAAACCGGAGATGGTCGAGCCTTCTTTCGACATGGTGATGAAAATTTCACCGGGTTGGCCGTCTTCGTACATACCAGCGATGATATAGCCCTCATGGCCGGCGATATCGAACTTGTGCGTGATTGAGCGGCGCTCGTCAGGCAGCCTGCGCCGCAGTGGCCGCGCTTCCTTGTTTTCCACCGACGCCGCCTTCTGCTCTTCTTTGTCTTTAGAGGTGTTGAGCGGCTGGGTCCGCTTGGAGCCGTCTCGGTAGATGGCCACCGCTTTTAGACCGAGCTTCCACGACTCCATATACGCGTGCATGATGTCGTCCACGGTGGCCTCATTGGGCATATTGATGGTCTTCGATATGGCGCCTGAGATGAAAGGCTGCACCGCGCCCATCATCTTGACATGCCCCATGTACTGGATCGAACGGCTGCCATTGGCCGGCTTAAAGGCACAGTCGAACACCGTGAGATCATCGTCCCGGAGATGCGGCGCGCCCTCGATGGTTTCATGTTCTTCGATATATTCGACGATGTCTTGGATCTGTTTGACATCGTATCCCAACCGCTTGAGCGCCCGCGGCACCGTATTGTTGACGATTTTCAACAGGCCGCCGCCCACGAGTTTTTTATATTTAATCAGCGCGATATCGGGTTCGACGCCGGTGGTGTCGCAGTCCATCATGAAGGCGATGGTACCGGTGGGCGCCAGTACGGAGATCTGGGAATTTTTCACGCCGTACTTCTCGGCTTCCCCACAAGCCTCGTCCCAGGCATCGCGCGCCGCCTTGAGTAGGTCCAACGGCACATGAGACGAGGGAATCTTGTGCGCGTGGGAGCGGTGTTTGTTAAGGACGCGCAGCATAGGCTGGCGATTGCTCTCGTAACCTGAGAAAGCCCCCGTCGCCGCCGCCACCCGCGTGGATTGCAAATAACCCTCTCCCGACATCAGCGCCGTCACCGCACTCGCATAGGCTCTGCCCGCATCCGAGTCGTAAGGCAACCCGAGAGACATCAGCAAAGCGCCGAGATTGGCATAGCCCATGCCCAGTTCGCGGTAAGCATGGGCATTGGCGGTGATCTCTGCAGTTGGGTACGAAGAGTTATCTACCAAAATATCCTGCGCCAGGATAATAATATCGACGGCGCGACGGAACGACTCGGTATCGAAAACGCCGTCATCACGGAGATACTTGAGCAGGTTGAGCGACGCCAAATTGCACGCCGAATTGTCGAGATGCATGTACTCGGAGCAGGGATTGGAGGCATTGATCCGTCCCGTATTGGCGCAGGTATGCCAGTCGTTGATGGTGGTATCGTATTGCATACCGGGGTCGCCGCAGAAGTAGGTGCTTTCGGCGATCATGCGGAGCAAGTCGCGGGCTTGGTAAGTCTCGCAGGGCTCGCCCGACTTGACATAGCGCGTCTTCCACTCCTGGTCCTCTTCGACGGCGCGCATGAAATCGTCGGAGACGCGCACTGAATTATTGGCGTTCTGGAAAAAAACGCTGCCGTAAGCCGGCCCGTCGAGGCTCGCATCGTAACCCGCTTCAATCAAAGCCCAGGCTTTTTTCTCCTCTTCGACCTTACACTTGATGAATTCTTCGACATCCGGATGATCGATATTGAGCACCACCATTTTTGCAGCGCGCCGGGTTTTGCCGCCGGATTTGATCACCCCTGCCGAGGCGTCCGCCGCCTTCATGAAAGACACCGGTCCCGATGCCGTCCCGCCGCCACCGAGTTGTTCCCTGGCGGAGCGGATTTTTGACAAATTGACACCCGCGCCCGAGCCGCCTTTAAAAATCATTCCCTCCTTGCGGTACCAGTCCAGAATCGATTCCATCGTATCTTCGACCGCCAGAATGAAACAGGCGGAGCACTGCGGTTTTTCTTCGATGCCGCAATTAAACCATACCGGACTATTGAAGCAGGCTTTTTGGTGGACCAAGATGTGGGTCAACTCATCGGCAAAGGCCAGGGCATCTTCATCGGCGGCAAAATAGCCGTCCTTTTTGCCCCAGCCAGCGATGGTATCGACCACGCGGCCGATCATTTGGCGCACGCTATGCTCCCGCTGCGGGCTGCCGAGGGGGCCGCGGAAGTATTTGGAAACCACCACGTTGGTGGCCATCAAGGACCAGGCTTTGGGGATATCGACGTTGGCCTGCTCAAAAACGACCTTGCCCTTTTCATTGATAATGGACGCGGCGCGTTGCTCCCATTCAATTTCGTCGTATGGGCTCACTCCCGATCGGGTAAAATGGCGGTCTATCTTTAGGCCCGTTTTCGGCCTAAGCACCGGATGATCCGAATGAAAATCACTCGCCTGAGACCTCTTAGTGGCCATGGCTCCTCCTCTGCCTGCGTTTACGGAATATCAATATATGGTGTGTAACGATTTGACAGCTACTAGATTTTGTATTTGTAAGAGTAATTGTCATCTTTGTCAATAAATATTTTTTCCTTTTATTTTCTTTTGATATTTCAAATACTTCTGGCAACACAAAAAGTGCGGTTAAAACATTTCTGATGGAGTCCGGCGTTAAGTTCTGTTAATTTGCCGATAAAGGAGCAAAATGGCTAAGACCGATTATCCAATTGAGCGGCTCGGCGAGGTGCTCGATCAGTCGTTGAAAAGACTCGATTTGGCGCCGCAATTGGAGGCCTATGGCATCTGGAATATTTGGCACGATGTCGTGGGTAAGCCCGTCGCACTTAACGCCCAGCCGGAGAAAATCCGCAACGGAACTTTGTTCGTCAAAGTATCGAGCCCCGTGTGGATGCAGCAACTGCAGTTCATGAAGGACCTGTTGGCGGAAAAAATCAACGAGCGGCTGCGCGCCAACGTCGTCAAGAGCATTTTTTTCGTCGTGGGAACCCTAGCCAAAACCGATGCCGAACCGGAGGATGAACCGGCCAGCGCGAAAACGCCGGCTGATAACGACGGGAAAATCGATGAACCGTTCCTTGAGTCGATTCAGGACCCCGAGGTCCGCCAGGCGTTTAAAAAACTCCTGCGCGGCTACGCGCGCCGCAAGAAAAAACTTTGATGGTTACATCTTACCGGCCGTGCCGCTAAGCATCGCGGTTATCTCCGCCGTGTACCGCCGCTGAGCCTCATAGACGATCAGCGGCGCTTCCACGGCAATCTGGCTTTTGCCTCCTTTGACGCCGTCAACCAGCACTAGCGACGCTGCGGAACCACAGAACGAGTGCACCATTCTGAGACGCTTGGGCTCGATGCCCGCGGCGCGCATGGCGGTAAGCAAGTCAACACAGCGAAACGCCGGATAGACCAGCGCCATCCGTCCCCGCTTAGGCAAGAGATAGCTCCCGGCTCGAAGAAAATGTCCCAGGGCACCTTCGGACTCATGGCGCGCGATACGCTTTTCCGGATTGGGACTGACGCGGCCGCTCAGCGCCGAGCGGTAGGGCGGGTTGCAGATCGCCAGATCATAACTTCCCGCTGCCGCCAGCGCGGCGATGGCACGCACATCTCCACCGAGCATTCTTACCCGTTCTTGCAAACCGTTCAGGACAACGTTGCGGCGCGCGCGCGCGAGCAGCGCCGCTTGGATCTCTACGCCCGTCAGCCGCGCCGAAGGATGCCGGTAAGCGAGCATCAATATGATCGCGCCGTTTCCAGCGCCCAATTCGACGATCTTCGTGTCGGGTTTGATTTGGACGAAATGCGCGAGCAGCGCCGCGTCGAGAGAAACCCGGTAGCCGCCGCGGCTTTGGTAAAGCTTGATCCGGCCGTCAAACAATGCATCAACCGTCTCATCGTCAGCGAGCGGCGGCACGCTGGCGCGAAAACGGGCAAATTCGGATTCGTTAGTCACAGCCACCGGCCTTTGCGCGCGCGGTCCGAACCGTTGGCCCTGGGTCTTTGATTGTCCATTTTTCTCTAGTTGCTTGAAAACCAGTAAAGTTTTCTTTATAGCGTGAGTCTGGTGCCGCGTTTTTCTCATTCACCCGAAATGCTTTCTATCATCGCTCATATCGGCCGGTCTACCATCCAGCGAGTCGCCGGCATCGGGAATATGTTTTTGTTTCTGCTGTCGGCCTTCGCCTGGGCGTTTCGGCGGCCTATGCGCCTTCGCCTGGTCGTTCACCATATTCGGACCATAGGCGTCGATTCGCTTTCCGTGATCCTGTTATCCAGCGCTTTTACCGGCATGGTCATGGGACTCCAGTTCTACTATAGCCTCAGAAAATTCAACGCGGAAAGCTTTCTCGGCTCGGCGGTGGCGTTGAGCTTACTGCGGGAGCTCGGACCGGTGTTGTCCGCGTTCATGGTCACCGGTAGAACCGGCTCCGCCATGGCCGCGGAAATCGGCAGCATGAAAGTGACCGAACAAATCGACGCGCTTTATTCCATGGCCGTCAATCCGGTTCAGTATCTGGCCACGCCGCGCATCATAGCCGGGCTTATCTCAATGCCCCTCTTGACGGCAATTTTTGATGTCGTCGGTATCTACGGCGCCTACCTCATCGGGGTTGGGCTGTTGGGCGTCAGCTCCGGGAGTTACTTTTCCGGCATGGAGAGCAGCGTCGTCTTCGAGGACGTTTGGAGCGGTTTACTCAAATCCATTAGCTTCGGCCTGATCGTTACCTGGGTGTGCTGCTACAAGGGATTTAACGCGCCTCAAAGCGCCACCGGCGTGGGCCAAGCGACAACCGAATCCGTGGTGCTTTGTTTCGTTCTCATTCTGGTCTGGGACTATTTCATGACGGCGATCATGCTCTAGCAGGCTCCCCAAAAAGATGTCATATGCTTCGTTGCGCTCAATCGCCTCGTAGGCACTGGAGTACTGGAGTGGTGGAATGGTGGAGTGATGGGTCCCGGACCCAATACTCCAATACTCCGTTACTCCAACACTCCATTTCGTTTGCGCGCCGCGCCGCTGAGATTTTTTGCGCAGCGTGCGCGCGGCGTTTTTTGACAACCGGTTAGTTCGATGATTCGAGTCGTCGACTTACACAAAAGCTTCGCCGGCCAGCCGGTGCTAAAAGGCATCAATTTGGAACTCGAGACCGGCGCGATCACCACGATCATCGGCGGCAGCGGCTCCGGCAAAACCGTGCTGCTCAAGCATCTAAACGCGCTCCTGCTGCCGGACCGTGGCAGCGTCTTGGTGGATGGCAAAGACATCACCAAGCTCGGTGAGAGCGCGCTCAATGACATGCGGCAAAAGTTCGGTGTGTTGTTTCAAGGCGCGGCGCTGCTCGACTCGATGACTATCTTCGACAACGTCGCCTTTCCACTGCGGGAGAAAACCACGCTCGGCGAGGGCGAGATCAGGCAAAGAGTCGAGGAGCGGCTCGCCCAGGTGGGACTCAGCGGCATGGGTTACAAATATCCGGCGGAGGTCAGCGGCGGCATGAAAAAACGCGCCGGGCTGGCCCGGGCTCTGGTGATCGAGCCGCAGATCATTCTCTTCGACGAGCCCACCACGGGCCTCGACCCGCTCTTGGGGAAGAGCATTCACGATTTGATCCGCAAAATGCATGCTACCTTTGGTTTTACCGGCGTCGTCGTCAGCCATGACATTCCCGCGGTGTTTCGCATTTCGGACCGGGTGGCGATGCTCGCCAACGGGGTGATTGCCGAAGTCGGGCCGACTGAGCAATTCGTCGCGTCGGCCAATCCGATGGTGCGCCAGTTCTTACAGGGCGACGCCGAAGGCCCTCTCGCGGTGTTATAGGAGACGCAAACGCATGAATTACAAAACTTCGGAAATCATTGTCGGCCTTTTCGTTCTCATAGGCGTCGCCTGTTTAGGCTATCTCGCCATCAAGCTTGGCAAACTCGAAGTTTTAAGCGATAGCGGATATACGGTCTATGCGGATTTTCCTACCGTAGCCGGGCTCAAGCGCGGCGACCCCGTGGAGATCGCCGGCGTCAAAGTAGGGCGCGTGGAATCCATGGGCCTTGCCGATGACCGGGCGCGGCTAGTGCTCAGGGTCGATGACGGCGTGAAACTGCAAGAGGATGTGATCGCGTCGGTGCGGGCGCGCGGCTTGATTGGCGACAAGTTTGTGTTAGTCTCTCCCGGCGCATCGGACAAGATCATTCCTCCGGGCGGCAGGATCAGGGAAACGGAGTCGCCCCCGGATATTCCGGACCTGATCGGCAAGTTGGTGGGCGGAGACTTGACTTCTAAAGTCGAAAAGCAGACCCCATGATCCCTAACGATAAGCGTTTTTGGTTCGCCATCTCTGCCGTCGTGCTCGCCACGTGGACTGCGGCGGCGAGCGTAAGCGCGGGCGTTCCGACGGAGCAGATTCGCTCCACCGTTGATCGGGCCATTCTGGTGCTCAAAGATCCCCGGCTGAAACCGGCGGCAAAGACCAAAGAGCGCCGCGCCCAGCTAAAACAAATCCTCTTCGGCCGTTTCGATTTCACTGAAATGGCGAAGCGCGCTCTGGGCACCAACTGGCGCCGTCGCACCCCGAAGGAGCAGGAGGAGTTCGTGCAGCTTTTCAGCGAACTCCTGGAGCGCGCCTACGCCGATATTATCGAATCCTACAGCGAAGAAAAAATCATTTATATCGGCGAAAGACTGGACGGCGGCTACGCCGATGTCGCGAGCAAAGTGTTGGCCAGCAACGGCGCTGAGTATTCGCTCAACTACAAAGCTCATTATGTGAACAGTGAGTGGCGCGTCTACGACGTGATCGCCGAGAACATAAGCGTGGTCAATAACTTCCGCTCACAATTCAACCGCGTCATCGCCAAGTCCTCCTATGAAGAGCTGGTGCGCCGACTTAGGGAAAAAGCTGAGTTCGGTGCGCCGAAAAGATAACCGCTCTCTCGGCCGCGCGCGCATCCATTTCCATGGGCGGGATTGGCAATCTGAAACGAAGAGGTCCGCCGGCCGGCTTCGAAGTTGGCTCCCGGGTGGCCGACTCTCCATTCTCTATTTTGCATCCACTCTTGACTCCCTCGCGCTCGGCGACGTATGGGAGACGTAGAGCGACTATTCCGAAAGGAGCAAGACTATGGCGACCATCATTGATTGGCACGCGCACCATACTGCCCCCGAAATCGCCGACCGCATTAAAGAACTGACGGGAAAACGACCGCATATCGACGCCTACGACTCCCCGGACCTGGGCAAGCGCGTGAGAGAAATGGACGAAGCGGGGTTGGACCTGCAACTCGTCTGCCAGGGTGCCGGGGTGTACGCCGATCAGCTGCCCGCCACTCAAGCGCTGGAAATCGTCCGGCAATCGAACGACGTACTAGCGGAGCGGGTCGCGCCGCACAAAGATCGCTTGATGGGCATCACCGCGTTATCGCTTAAGAACATCGAGGCATCGGTGCAGGAAGTCGAGCGCACCGCTGCCCAGGGCTTTCGCGCCGTCCTGCTCTATCCTCATGTCGACGGCGAGATGCTGGTAGACACCCCGGCGATGGAACCGATCTTTGCCAAGATTTCCGAGTTGGACTTACCGATCTTTCTCCACGGCGCGGGCACGGCGCAGGATCCGACACTGGCGCGGCTCGAAGACGGCGGTGCCGGAGTTGCCTATGCCGTGCTTTCCGACGGCGAAGTCGCCGAGTGTTGCCTGCGCATGATCGCCAGCGGCTTATTCGACCGCCACCCCAACTTGCGCATCGTTATCCGCAGCTCCGGCGGCGGTATTCCGTTATTGCTGCACCGCTTCTTTTGGAAGCACAAAGGGCCGCAGGGCGAAAAGCGCTATTCGGAAATTTTTCTCGAACACTTTTTCATCGATTGCGCGAGCTCGGATGCGCGCACCCTGGCGTTTCTCATCGACAAGCTGGGCGACAACAATATCGTGTTCGGTTCCGATTACTGCGGCGGACTTGGACCGCTGAGCAAAGCGCTCACTGCCATTGAGGCACAACCCGATCCCGGCCGCGTTAAAGCCTTCACCGAGAAGAATTCCCGCCGGCTACTGCGCTTGTAATCGGTTGACCTCATGGCACCACCGTACGATCTGGCAATCATCGGCGGCGGCATTTTAGGCCTCGCCACCGGGCTCAAAATTCTCGAAGCGCATCCCGCCGCGAAGTTGCTCATCCTCGAAAAAGAGCCGGAAATCGCCCGGCACCAGACTGGCCACAATAGCGGCGTGATTCATTCAGGGCTTTACTACAAGCCCGGCTCCCTCAAGGCGCAGGGCTGCGTCGCGGGGCGCAAAGCGTTGATCGCCTTTTGCGAGCAAAACTCCGTACCCTATGAGATCTGCGGTAAAGTGGTCGTCGCCACCGCCGAGGAAGAGTTGCCGCGGCTTGACGAACTCTACCGCCGTGGCGTTGCCAACGGTCTTCGAGGCGTCGAGATTATCGGGCCGGAGCGGCTCCAAGAAATTGAACCCCACACCACCGGGATCAAGGCGCTTTTCGTTCCTGAGACCGGCATCATCGATTATACCAAAGTCGCCGCCGCCTACGCGGCCAAAATCAGGTCCGGCGGGGGCGAGATCCGCACTTCGAATAAAGTCACGGGTATCGCCGAGCGCGGCGGCGAGATCGCGCTCGAAACGACTTCCGGTGAAGAGAGCGCGCGCTATCTGATCAATTGCTGCGGTCTTCAATCCGACATGGTCGCCAAAATGGCGGCCACCACCGACGGCGCGAACTCCGAAGAGCACCGGATCGTCCCCTTCCGCGGTGAGTACTACAAGCTCGCGACGGCGAAACACTATCTCGTGCGCAATCTCATCTACCCCGTGCCGGACCCGACGTTTCCCTTCTTGGGCGTTCACTTCACGCGTATGATCAAGGGCGGCGGCGGGATCGAGGCCGGCCCCAACGCCGTGCTCGCCTATGCGCGCGAAGGCTACCGCCATAGCATCATCAACGCCGGCGATCTGTGGAATACGGTTACCTTCAAAGGCTTCTGGGCGATGACCGGGAAATATTGGCGCACCGGTTTTGGCGAGCTGTACCGCTCGCTCAGCAAAGCGGCTTTTGTCAGAGCGCTGCAAAAGCTCTTGCC